>CAJCJC010000438.1 GCA_903970575.1 Alphaproteobacteria bacterium | reverse complement strand
GGCTCGGTGGCACCGTGATCGAGGCGGAGAAACTGCGAAAGGCATTCGGCAACCGGCTGCTGATCGACGATCTCGATTTCAAGCTGCCGCCGGGCGGCATCGTCGGCGTTATCGGCCCCAACGGCGCCGGAAAGACGACGCTCTTCCGGATGATGACGGGGCAGGAAAAGCCCGATGGCGGCGTCTTCAAGGTCGGCGAGACCGTCAAAATGGGCTATGTCGACCAGTCACGCGATACTTTGGACGGCAAGAACAACGTTTGGGAAGAAATATCCGACGGCAAGGATATCATCGACCTTGGCAAGCGCAGCATGCCAAGCCGCGCCTATGTTTCGGCCTTCAACTTCAAAGGGTCGGATCAGCAAAAAAAAGTCGGTTCGCTGTCCGGCGGCGAACGCAACCGGGTCCATCTGGCGAAGATGCTGAAATCCGGGTCGAACCTGCTTTTGCTTGACGAACCGACCAACGATCTTGATCTCGAGACGCTGCGCGCGCTGGAAGAGGCGCTGGAGCAGTTCGCGGGCTGCGCGGTGGTTATCAGCCACGACCGGTGGTTCCTCGACCGGCTGGCCACTCATATCCTCGCATTCGAGGGCAACAGCGAGGTCGTCTGGTTCGAGGGGAATTACGGCGACTACGAGGCCGATCGCAAGCGTCGTCTGGGCGCCGAGGCGGACCAGCCGCACCGAATCAAATACAAGCCCCTGACGCGATAGACGATGGCGGCTGCTCCGCCCTCCCGTCGGCGTCGGCGGCTTAACACCGCGACCATTATCTGGCGGCGGCGCTTCGTATTCTGGTTGGGCGCGGTCGCTGTCGGTTATGTCGCCGTCGGCTTCGCTCAGGCGGCGGATTGGGCGCAGGCCTTGTTCAGCCGGGTTAACGCCGTTTCTCCTTACATCGCCCTAGCCCTGACCCCGGCGGGCATCGCCCTCTCGGCGTTTATCGGCAAGCGCTATTTCGTCGGCGCCGAGGGTAGCGGCATTCCCCAGGCGATCGCCGCTCGCGACATCCGCGATCGTCCAACGCTTGAGCGGCTACTGTCGCTCAGGATCGCGGCCGGCAAGATCGCGCTTACCTTGCTCGGTCTTGGCGTCGGGGCGTCGATCGGTCGCGAGGGGCCCACTGTGCAGATCGGCGCGTCCATCCTTGTCTGGCTCAGCTACCGCACCGGCATGGGGCGGCAGCAGGGTCTGATTCTGGCCGGCGGGGCCGCTGGCGTCGCCGCGGCGTTCAATACGCCGCTCGCTGGCGTCGTCTTCGCAATCGAGGAGATGAGCCGGTCATTCGAGCGGTCGATCGGCAGCCTGGTTCTGATCGCGGTTATCCTGGCGGGCATCGCCGCGGTCTCGGTCAGTGGCACCGCGTCCTATTTCGGCGAGACCATCGCCGTTTTGAACGGTTGGCGCGATTGGTTCGTCGTTCCCGTGGTTGCGATCGTAAGCGGCGGGTTGGGCGGCGCTTTCGCCCGAAGCGTGATCTGGAGTTCGCGCCGCATGCCCGCGATGTTCGGCGGCTTCACGGCGCGGCGTCCCATGACGTTCGCCGCTTTGTGTGGCCTTGGCGTCGCCCTTCTCGGTCTGCTTAGCCATGGCGCCTCGTATGGAACCGGGTATCAGGCCGCC
This sequence comes from Alphaproteobacteria bacterium, assembly GCA_903970575.1. Classification (GTDB taxonomy): domain Bacteria; phylum Pseudomonadota; class Alphaproteobacteria; order BOG-932; family Roseiterribacteraceae; genus BOG-932. Next base: position 7,735 of record CAJCJC010000438.1, on the reverse strand, counting down.
AAGGCCGCCTTGAACGGTCAGCTGAACCAGCCGGCCATCTTTACCCTGACCAAGCTGCTCAGCAGTCTGTTGTCGCAAATGGCGGGGATTCCCGGCGGGCTGTTATCGCCATCGCTTTCGATTGGCGCGGGGCTGGGTGCGGCGCTCTCGCATCTGATGCCGGGCGTTTCGCCGGGCGCCGTCGCTGTTCTGGCCATGGTGGGATTTTTCACCGGCGCGGTGCAGGCGCCGATCACCGGTTTCGTCATTGTCGCCGAAATGACAGGCGATCAGGCGATGATTATCCCGGTTATGGCGACGGCGCTTATCGCCACTCTCGTCTCGAAGGCGATCACGCCGGACCCGCTCTATCACGCCCTCGCCGAGGATTTTGGCAACCGGCTCGCCGCCAAATCCAGCAGCGACGTGGCTCCCGAGCTTGCGCTCAACTAGCTCCTGTTCATGAGCAAGATTGAGTTCCGGCCCCGGCTTATTGTGTGCTGGCCGGGACCATATTTTGTGTCTTCAGCGCATCAATCAGCGCCTGGATCGTGCCGCCGCCACGCTGGATTACTGCGTCGAATTGCTGACGATCGGTCACCGCCATGCTAATTCCCGCGATCACTACGTCGGCGATCTTGAAGCCGCCATTTTCCGGCCGCACGCGCCATTCTACCGAGATTGGAGCGCCGCCGCTCGGCTGTGTAACCTCGCTGTTCACGATCGTGTCATTATCGCCATCTTCCTTCTTGGCGCCGATAACCTTGAATTGCTGGCCGGAATAATTCTGAAAGCGCTTCGCGTAGGCGTTGGTGACCTGAGTTTCATACAGCGCCAGGAATTCCTTTTGCTGCTCGGGACTTGCGCTGCCCCAATAGGCGCGGCCGACGGTAAATTTGCCGATCGCGTCAATATCGAAATATTGGTTCAGCAAGTCCCGGAACCGCTGGCGCTCTTCCTCTTCGGGAATCTGCTTTCCGGCAAGCTGCGCGATCGCCTTATCGCCAAGCTGCTGAACGAACTGGGTCGGGTCGCCTGTCTGCGCAACCGCAGGCTCGCACGTCATAAGAATGGGCGACGCTGTTCCCAGCATCAGCGCGGCGCCCGTCAGGGAACGCGCGAGAACTGAACGGAAAAGGGATGACATCACGGCCTCTGGTGTTTCCGAAAGCGGAAGATACGGGCGAATAACAGCGAACCAACGGTCAATCAACCCGGGCGGCCGAAACGCCTATTATCCGCGCCCCGTGACTAACAACGTCCAGCCCCGACAGTTCCGGCGTTAGCCTTGGTCGTGCGATGACGGTTCATGGTATAAAGCGAGTCATGATGTCCGAACGCACAAATCTCGTGGGCCGCGACGCGCCCGGCCCGTCCTATCTCGCAACGCTCAACCCCGTTCAGCGCGCCGCCGCCGAAGCGCTTGACGGACCGGTGCTGGTACTGGCCGGCGCGGGCACCGGTAAAACCAGGGTGCTGACCACGCGGCTGGTGCACCTGATCGCATCCCGACGCGCCGGTCCCGGCCAAATCCTCGCGGTCACCTTCACCAACAAGGCGGCGCGGGAGATGCGCGACCGCATCGGCGCCATGCTGGGGACGCCGGTCGAGGGTTGGTGGCTCGGCACCTTCCATTCGCTCGCGGCGCGTATCCTGCGGCGCCACGCGGAGGAAGTCGGCCTTAAGTCCAACTTCACCATCCTGGATACGGACGATCAGATTCGCTTGATCAAACAGTTGCTTCAGGCGGAAAGCATCGACGACAAGCGCTGGCCGGCGCGCGTTGTTCTGGGCGTCATCGAGCGGTGGAAGGATCGCGCCCTGACCCCCGATAAGCTGAAGCCTGACGATGGCGGCGACGTCGCCGGCGGAAAAATCATCCACCTATACGCCGCCTATCAGGAGCGTCTGCGGACCCTGAACGCCGCTGATTTTGGCGATTTGATGCTCCACAACATCACTGTCTTCCAGCGTCGCGCCGACATATTGGCGGATTACCATCGCCGCTTCCGATACCTGTTGGTCGATGAGTATCAGGACACCAATGTCGCGCAATATCTATGGCTCCGCCTTCTGGCCCAGGCCTCTCACAATATTTGCTGCGTCGGCGACGACGATCAATCCATCTATGGTTGGCGTGGCGCGGAGGTTGGCAACATCCTGCGTTTCGAGACCGACTTTCCAGGCGCCAAGGTGATCCGGCTCGAACAGAATTATCGCTCGACCGCGCATATCCTCGCGGCCGCGTCCGCGGTTATCGCGCATAATCAAGGCCGCCTTGGCAAGACCCTCTGGACCGAGGAGGCGGGCGGCGAGAAGGTCCGCGTCGCGGCGCTGGCGGATGGCGAGGAGGAGGCGCGCTTTGTCGGCGACGAGATCGAGGCGCTGCAGCGCAAGGGATACGCGCTTCGCCAGATCGCTGTTCTCGTCCGCGCCGGTTTCCAGACACGCGAATTCGAGGAGCGTCTGCTAATCCTGGGGCTGCCCTATCGCGTGGTCGGCGGCCCGCGATTCTATGAGCGACTGGAAATACGCGATGCGCTCGCCTATTTCCGCGTCGTCCTGCAGCCGGAGGACGACCTCGCTTTCGAACGCATCATCAACACGCCGAAGCGGGGAATTGGCGACGCCACCTTGCAGACCCTGCGTCAGGCGGCGCGGGTGCTCGCCATCCCGCTGGCCGAAGCAGCCTGGCGGCTTACGGACACGGATGAGTTGAAGCCCCGCATGCGCATCGTCATTCGGGCGTTGATGCAGGATATCGCCCGCTGGCGGGCGGAGATGGGGCGGCTGCCTCACACCGACCTGGCGCGGATGATCCTGGACGAATCCGGTTATACAGCGATGTGGCAGGCGGATAAGACGCCGGAAGCGCCTGGGAGGCTGGAAAACCTTAAGGAACTTGTCGCCGCCATGGCCGATTTCGAGACGCTGGGCGGTTTTCTCGAGCATGTTAGTCTGGTGATGGAAACCCAGGACTCATCTGATGGGGATATGGCCACTCTTATGACGCTGCATAGCGCCAAGGGGCTAGAGTTCGATGTCGTCTTCCTGCCGGGTTGGGAAGAAGGATTGTTTCCTAATCAACGCGCCATGGACGAAAACGGCATCGCCGGGCTGGAGGAGGAGCGCCGCCTTGCCTATGTCGGCATCACGCGCGCGCGTCAGCGCGCGTTGATCACCTATGCGCATAGTCGTCGCGTTTATGGCGCTTGGGCGACGACTATCCCATCGCGCTTTATCGAAGAGCTGCCGGGCGAGGATATCGAGATCGCCGCCGACCCTTCGTTTATCGACCAAAGGGGATTTGGCGGCGCCGGCTTTGAGGTTTGGGCGCGTGACGCTGGCTATCGCTTGCCGCGCGCCGGGGCGCAGCCGCCCGCGCGAAGTTTTCCGGTGATTGAAGGTACCGCTTTCGAGGTTAAGCCGCGTGCGCGCCCGTCGTCATCTTTTGTCCGCGATGCACGCGTGTTCCACCAAAAATTCGGTTATGGCACCGTTATCGCGGTCGATAACGATAAGTTGGAAATCGCTTTCGATCAGGCGGGGACAAAGAAAGTCATGGACAGTTTCGTCGTGGCGGCCGACAAATTGTGAATGCAATGCGAGCAGTCACGCAAAATGGATTATGAAAACCTAAAAAACACTCCGAGATCGCCTTACGCGGTGGAATGCCGAGCTTTGGATCACATAGAGATTTTCCTTGGAAAATGGCGATAATATCCTGGGGATTATCCCGCTTGTCATCCGAATCTCACCTGCACTACGCCGGATATTCATTATATCTTTTCCGGCCGAGGCTCGGTAGACGTAAAGCCATCTCGGGATCGAATGACTTCAAATCTAAAAATCTTACCGCAACGTATTATATGCTATGTAAAAGTCTTGCTGCGAAATGCGCGTGGTCGACAAAGGGATTCGTATTGGTCGGACCGGATAACATGTTTCCGGACAGTGTGACGACCGTTCGCTCGGTGCTTAAGAGCGGCAAGTCTTTTTCGTATCCCATGCCGAGAGCCTTTGGCGAGGCAAACCCAACAAACGCGAAGCCAATCCTGGCGGGAGCCGTGCCGGTATGAAGCGAATCCCAATACAGAACGAGGAGGCGCGGCTCAACGCCCTTCGCAATCTCAGATTGCTCGACACCGAACCCAGCGAAAGCTTCGACCGTATTACGCGGCTGGCGAGCCGCCTTCTTAACGCGCCGGTATCGACAGTATCCCTCACCGATCATGACAGGCAGTGGTTCAAGTCTCGCTTTGGCGTCGCGCTGTCGGAAATTCCGCGGCATGAAGCGCCTTGTCACTACGCCATTCAGGCCGATGAGTTATTTATCGTTCCGGATCTCCTTGAGGACCCGCGGTTCAAGGATAGCGTATTGGCCCACGCCGGCGTTCGCTTCTACGCTGGGGCTCCGTTGATCACGCGCTCCGGCTATGGGCTTGGCACGATCAACGTCATCGATAACAAGCCTCGAACCATTAATCCTGATGAGTTGGCCGTACTGACCGATATGGCGGCCTTCGTCATGACGCAGGTTGAGGTACAGAACGCGATTGGCGGAACCAACCCGATCACCGGCTATCCTAACGATCACCAGCTATTTGAATATCTGGCCGATGTGGGCGCGCGCTATCCAAACCAGCGGCGGACCGCGTTGATTATCGAGCTCACCACCGCCCGTATTTTGGGAGAAGGACAACGGGTGCTGGGCTCCGCCTACGCTGAGGAATTCGTTCGCCGCGCCTTCGAAATCATGCGCGGCGCCACATTACGCTTCCCCAGATTCTATCATGTCGGCTTCTTGCGCTCGCTGATCGTGCTGGACGAGGGCGATGACTGGCGCGAACTCGTTGGAAATCTCGATATCGCTCTTCGGGAGCCGATTATCGCCGCAGGCATCCCAACGATTCCTGAGCCGGTCGTTGGCGTTTATACTTTTACGTCGCAGGAGGCGGAGCCCCGGGACGTACTGCGTCGACTTTATAACGCCCTGGACGATGGCCGCGTCGCCGGACGTTTCATGGCCGAATATAACGAGACGCGCGACAGGGCGCATGTGCGAAGCTTTAATCTGCTCAGCGAGTTGCCGGCGGCTTTGCGCAGCGCCGATCAGTTGCATCTCGTTTATCAACCCGTGATTCAGATGGAGGGCGGCGTGTTGGCCGGGGCCGAGGCGTTGTTGCGTTGGCGGCATCCCAAGCTCGGCGATGTGTCGCCGGGCGAGTTCATTCCACTGGTCGAGGAGACAGCCCTAACCCGGCAATTGACGGAATGGGTCATTAATACCGCGGTAGCGCAATTCGCCGGGCTACGCGGATCGGTCGATCTTCCCAAGATTTCCATCAACGCGTCAGCACGCAATCTGGAAGAGGAGGATTTCCCGGATCGTTTGCGTCTTTGTATCGAGAGTCACGGCGTCGCTCTCGGGGACATTCAGCTTGAATTCATCGAGACGGCCCTGGTTCAGTACAGCACCCGCGTTCTCGACCATTTGAAAGATCTGGCCACGATGGGGATTTCGATCGCCATCGACGATTTTGGCATTGGTTATAGCAGTTTGTCTTATCTACGGCACCTCAACGCGAACGTCCTCAAGATCGACCAATCCTTCATTCGGGGACTCGCCGGCAGCACGCACGATCAGAAACTGGTGCGCGCGGTGATCGCCATGGCGCACGATCTTGGATATCAGGTGGTCGCCGAGGGGATAGAGGATCGAGAATCCTACGATATGCTGAGGGATTGGAAGTGCGATATGGGCCAAGGCTATTTTATCGCTCATCCAATGTCCGTCGATCAGTTCGCTGATTGGCGGCCGAAGCTTCCGGCCTGAAGCCCTCCCGGAACTGGACCATCCTTCGCGCGATTGAATGAACGGTTCAGCGATGGAGCGTCATGGATGCGCATCCCGCGCGGTCGCGTCGATAGTCCGATTTAGAACGGTCTTCAGACAGGAAACGTCAGGACAGTTCTTGATCCCGTCGCCGCCGGTCGCCTTTCAACCGCGCCATGCAGCGTTTTGGCCATTGCCGTGATGATAAGCGTGCCGAGGCCAGTTCCCTTTGGCGCGCTGTCCTCGGTCCCATACCCTACGCCATCATCTTCGACGGTCAGCATTATCAGGCTTTCACCGGTGGGGCTTTCATATGGCGCCGCGCCGAGCGTGACTTGTATTCGGCCGCCCGCGCTACTCGGGAACGCATATTTAAGCGCGTTCGTGATCAATTCGTTCACGATCACGCCAACCGAAACCGCTTTGTCGGGTGCGATCTTGAACGGCGCGGCTTCGACCGCGATTATATGGCCCTGTTCGGCGAGGACGCTGGCTTGTAGTTCCTCGGCCATCGCGACAAGGTATTTGTCGATTTCGATAACGTCCACGTTTTCGGACGTATAGAGGCGTCGATGCACCAGCATAACGGCCTGAACTCGCTCGCGGGTCTGGTGCAGCGCGTCGCGCGCCGCCGGATCCGACAGCCGGGCCGCCTGTATGCCGATCAGCGATCCGATGAGTTGCAGACTGTTGCTCACCCTGTGGCTGACCTCCTGGAGCAAGGCCGTCTTCTGCTCCAAGAGTTCGGCGAGCCGGTCGCGCGATTCGCGTAGTTCACGCTCCGCCGCTTCCTTGGCGCGCTTGATGCGGGCCTGCTCCACCGCTTGGCGTATCGCGCTGTCCAGCATATCCAGAAACGCGCCCTGGACGTCCTTGATGACATAATCGACCGCGCCGTGTTTCAGCGCGGACACCGCGACGCGGCCTTCGTCGGACGCCGTGACATAAATCGCGGGCGGCGGTTGAGGTAGTGCGTTGAGTTTTTTCAACAGCTCCAGCCCGTCCTCGCCCGGCATGAAATGGTCGAGCGCGACCACGTCAAACCGTTCAGTTGATAACCTTGCGAGGCCGCTCGCTCCATCGGGAGCCGTTGCTACGGTGTAACCCTGGCGCGCCAGATATCTCTGCACCAGCCGCGACAAGCCCGGATCGTCATCAATATAAAGTACCGAGACGGGCTTTCCCTCGGCGGGAATGGACCCCTCGATTGACGCAAGGATGCCGTCTGACACGGGAGCGCCGCCGGTCACGTCGGCTCTGGAACTTTCATCACCGAGAGGAACATGCCCAACTGCCGGATCGCGGTGGCGAACGCCTCATAATCCACCGGCTTTGTGATGTAGACATTGCATCCCAGATCGTAGCATTTTTGGATTTCGGTTTTATCGTCCGTTGTGGTGAGAACGATAACCGGAATCTGCTTGGTGGTCGTGTCCGATTTCAGCTTCGCCAGTATCTGGGTGCCACTCATGTCCGGCAGATTGAGATCGAGAAGCACCAGCAGTGGCGCGTGGCCGTTTCCGCTCAAATATTCCAAGGCGGCGGTGCCGCTTTCAAAATGCGTGATCGCGTTGTTGACGCCGGCGCGCCGGATATTTTTCTCGATCAACCGAGCGTGGCCGGGGTCGTCCTCGACCAAAATGATGGTGACTGGATGCATTATGGTAGTTCTCTCTAGGACTTGGTTCCCACCATGGGCAGGCTTAACCTGAAGATCGTGCCCTTGCCGATCTCGGACTCAAGTTCGATCGTACCCCCGAGCCGGTAAATCAATTGACGTACGTACGCCAAGCCGATTCCTTCCCCAGGAATATTTTGCTCGCCGGAGCGGCGGAAAAGTTCGAAAACGCGCTCCCGGTCTCCCGAGGCAATGCCTCGGCCGTTATCCTCGACCTCGAATATCGCAAGGGGCAGCTTCGT
>CAJCJC010000437.1 GCA_903970575.1 Alphaproteobacteria bacterium | reverse complement strand
CTGCAACAGCGACGCCGTCACCTGATAAGTCAGCGTGACGAGCCCTATCTGACCGAAATCCAGATTGAGCGATGTTTTGAGGATCGGGTACATCGCCGGCAGCAACGACTGCATCATGTCGTTCAGCAGATGGCAAAAGCTGAGCGACATCAGAATAGTCAACGCGGTGGCGTCCACCGGCGCGGTAATGCCCGCGCGTGGCGCTGAAACCGTGCCGATCTGGGCCATGTCGTCCACTCCGCTTTGAATCGCCGGTAACGCTAACATGGCCGGCCCCCGCGCCAAGGCCGTGGCCTTCATGCCAGATGCGCGGACGCCACATACCGCCTGATCGACGATCGGCCCCTGGGAACAAAATCACGGCGATCCTCGATTGCTCGGCATGCGGTTCCCCACGCCATCTGGAGACATTTCATGCGCCTGATCCTGATTATTCTTCTGGTATTACTATTGATCGGCTCTTTTCCCGTTTGGCCCTACAGCGCCAGCTGGGGTTACTACCCGACGGGCGGCCTGGGCCTCGTTTTGGTGATCGTTGTAGTCGTACTGCTGGTCGGGTAGGGAACCGGTAACTCTTGACCGCGTCATCCCGGACTTTATCCGGGATCCACCGACATTCCTGCGCGATTGCGGCCATTATGCCTTCCGGCCGCGGCCGGGAGGACAGATAGCGGTGCGATGTCCCTCGACAAATTTCGTGAGTCGCCATGAAAGTATGGCGTCACGCTAGTTCGACAGTCGGAGCGGCCCCAGTCTCCCTCGCGCGGCTTGCAAAGCCGCCGTCGAAGGTCATCAACGCATCGCTTTCTTGACTTAGGGAAAGGTGAAGCGCATCGCCGAAATCGAGTCCGCGTTCGTACAAAGCGATCGCGGACAATATCGCGGGAATGGGCGTCGGCTTGAAATTGGTCAAACCGAGTAGCGCCTTCAGGCCATTCGCTATCGCCGTTCGGTTGATTCCATAGGTTCCCAAGACCCATACAAGTTCCAAGATGACGGTCGGCGGCGCCGTATATTCCCGGTCGTCGCCCAGCAATGCTTTAGCTCTCTGGTATTGCTCCTCGTCGTCACGAAGAAGCAGACGCGCGAGGATGTTTGTGTCCAGCGCAATCACCTTAAGGTAGGGCGCGATCAGGGAAGGACTTGGTGGCGGCATCCTCGGCAAAAAGCCGCTCTTCAATCTCAGTCTTGATCTCGGCCTCGCTCGGCGTCCGTTCGATCGCCTGATGGAGCATGCCGGCCACGTCCTCCAGCTTGAAACTTCCAATGACGGGCGCCGGCTTCAATCGCAACTCGCCTGCGGTTGAGGAGACAATTAATCTATCGCCAGTGCGGATGCGATGCGCGTCCCGCAAGGCTTTAGGGATCACGATCTGCCCCTTACTCGATACCCTGGCGATGTCCATCACTCTCTCCCGGTAAGCCGTAAAGTAAGACATGGAACTATCGGCGAAGCTCGTCAACCGCCCGCAGCATCTTCCTGCTCCCCGTCCGCCGGTGTTATGCTCGCCTGATCAACCGGCCGGTGATCGCCAAATCGCGAACCGGCCAGCACGGGGAAAAGCAGCATGGCCAATTTCGATTGCGTGATCCGGGGCGGAACGATCGTCGATGGCGGCGGCGGCGAGCCCTTCGTCGCCGATATCGCGGTCCGGGATGGCCGCATCGCCGAGATCGGCCATATCGCGGGGTCAGGCTCCCAGGAGATCGACGCCGCCGGCAAGGTAGTGACCCCGGGCTTCGTCGATATCCACACCCATTATGACGGTCAGGCCATCTGGTCGGCCCGCATGACCCCGTCCTCCTCCCATGGCGTCACCACAGTAGTCATGGGCAATTGCGGCGTCGGCTTCGCGCCGTGCCGAAAGGACGACCATGATTTGCTGATCAACGTGATGGAGGGGGTGGAGGATATCCCCGGCGCGGTGATGGCCGAGGGCCTGGCCTGGGATTGGGAGACCTTCCCGCAATATCTTGACGCGCTGGACAGCCGGCTCCGCGACATCGACACCGCCGCCTATCTTCCCCACTCGCCGCTGCGCGTCTACGCCATGGGCGCGCGCGGCGCCAACCGCGAAATCGCGACCGATGAAGACCTCACCCGCATGAAGGCGATCGCGCGGGAAGCGATCGAGGCCGGCGCGCTCGGCTTCGCCAGCTCCCGTCTGTTCATCCACCGCACCGCCGCCGGCCAGTCCATCCCCAGCTTCGCCGCCGCCGAGGCCGAACTCCAGGCTATCGCCGGCGGCCTGAAAGAGGCGGGGCAGGGCGTGATCCAGATGGTCATGAACATGCCGCAACTGACATGGGCCGATGAGATTCCCGTTCTCCGCCGCCTGGCGGAGACAACAGGCTTTCCCGTCACCTTCACCCTCGGCGCCGCCAATTCCGGGCCGGAAACCTGGCGCGGCGCGCTCGACATGGTGGACGCGGCAAACCGTGCCGGCGCGCATATCACGGCGCAGGTCTTCCCCCGGCCGATTGGCATGATTCTGGGTTACAACCTCTCGGTGAACCCGTTCTGCCTCTGTCCCACCTATAAGGCCATCGCCCATCTGCCGCTTGCGGACAAAATCCGCGAACTGCGCAAGCCGGAGATTCGCGCGAAGCTGCTCTCCGAAAAGCCAGGCGATTCCGCCTCCATCCTCGCCACCATCGGCCGCTGGTTCGAATTCATGTTTCCGGTCCAGGACCCGCCCAATTACGAACCGCCGATGGAAACCAGCATCAAGGCTCAGGCGGAAAGGCTCGGCGTCCCGCCGGAGGAACTCGCCTACGATATGCTGCTCCAGGATGACGGCAAGGCGATGCTCTATATCGCGCTCGGTAATTTTCCCGACGGCTCGCTCGACGCCGTTCGGGATATGCTGACGCATAAGGACACCGTGCTCGGCCTTGGCGATGGCGGCGCCCATTACGGGATGATCTGCGACGCCAGCTTCCCCACCTTCGTCCTGTCCTATTGGACCCGAGACCGTTCGCACGGAAAACTGCCGCTCGCCTGGGCGGTCAAGGCGCTGACCCAGGACCCGGCTCGCGCCGTCGGCCTGAACGATCGCGGTCTCATTGCCCCCGGCTACAAGGCGGACATCAATGTCATCGATTACGATGGCTTGCGTCTGCACGCCCCCAAGGTCGTGTTCGACCTCCCTGGCGGCGGCCGTCGCCTCGATCAGACGGCTGACGGCTATGATGTCACCATGGTCAGCGGCAAGGTGATCAATCGCGGCGGCCGGCCCACCGGCGAATTGCCGGGCAGGCTGGTGCGTGGGCCGCAACAGGTGGCGTCATGACCGCGACCGACCGGATCGTCCGTATCGGCGGCGCGTCGGGCGCGTTCGTCGACAGCGCTATCGCCGTGCCGCAGCTTTTGACCGTGCCGGGGCTGGACTACCTCATCTTCGACTATCTGGCCGAGGGATCGATGGCGATCTTCGGCAAGATGCAGGCCGCCAATCCCGCGTCGGGTTTCATCCCAGATTTCATCGACGTGCATGTCGGCCC
>CAJCJC010000436.1 GCA_903970575.1 Alphaproteobacteria bacterium | reverse complement strand
AGCCGGCTGACCATTCCCTGGTGCACGTTTTGCGATCCTGAAATCGCCCATATCGGGATGCATATTTGGGAGGCGCGCGAGCGATCCATCCCGGTCAAGACATTCACGGTCATGATGCAGGACGTCGACCGCGCCATCACCGACAGCCAGGATGATGGCTTCGTCAAAATCCATGTCCGCGATGGAACCGATACGATCATCGGCGCCACGATCTGCGCGGCGAGGGCCAGCGAGATGATCAACGAGATGGCGGTCATCATGAGCGCGGGAATCGGCATGCGTAGCCTCGCCGAGATTCTGCATACCTACCCGGCGCAGACGAACGCGATCAGGCTGGCGGCGCTCGCCTTCGTGAACGCCCAGTCTTGAGGGATGCGACGCGGATTACGCGGATCACCCGCGTGGTGAGCAACCTCGATCGCGCTGAAAAATTCTATCGCGACGCGGTAGGTTTCCGGACGATCGGTCGCCGCCCCTTCGATGGCGCGCCCCTCGGCCTGACAGGCATCGCGGAAGAAATGACTATGCGTCTGGGCGCGGAAGAGATCGCGCTTGTCCAGTTCGCCGAACGTGGCCTTCCTTACCCGCCGGACAGCCGAAGCGACGATCTTTGGTTTCAACATCTGGCGATCGTCGTCAACGACATGGACGCTGCCTACGCGCATCTGCGCTCGTCGCCGGGATGGCGGCCGATCACCATGGATGGCCCGCAATTGCTGCCGCCATCGAATGGCGGCGTGCGGGCCTTCAAGTTCCGCGATCCGGACGGCCATCCGCTGGAGCTGATCTGGTTTCCACCGGGTCAGGGCCGCGCGATCTGGCATGCGGAGAGCGCCGCCGGGCCATTTCTGGGCATCGATCACAGCGCGCTCGCCATCTCGTCTCGGCCTCGCGCGCTAGGGTTCTACCGGCGACTTGGTTTTCGCGTCGGCGCCCGCTCACTCAATATCGGCCCAGCGCAATCCCGTCTTGACGGGCTTCCAGACGCGCGGGTGCGGATTACAGGGCTGCGTCCGGCGTCAGTGGACGGACCGGGACTTGAGCTGCTCGCCTATCGGCCAGCGGGGCGCGCTTGCCCGCAGACATCCGCGAACGACGTCGTGACGGATTGGGTAACGATTGAGATCAACCGTCCGATCGGTGACTGCCCCCGCACCATCCGCGATCCTGACGGTCATCTCGTGGTTCTGACACTTTAAGGCAGGAGAGGCGCGGCCGCATGCGGGCCATCCACGTGCGTCGAAGCAAGCGGGTGGCGCAGCGCCTCGCTGACGGGGAGCGTCATCGGGGCGAGCACGATCAGTCCGAGGCCGCCCACCAGACCGAAATTCTTCAGAAACTCCCAGAAATGCTCCAAACCCTCGCCTTCCTTGAAACGCCAGAATTCGGGAAAGCGCCAGAATTGATGGAACAGCACGGCCGTTAGGACGCAAAACCCCGCCAGAATGAAGGCGGCCAGCCGGTCATGCCATCCCGTCACGATGCAAATCGGCGTCGCGAACTCGACAAGGATGGAGGCCGCGAGCATGACCGGCTTGAACGGCATGACGCCGGCCTGTTTCATCGCCGCGCCCCAGTTGACGATCTTGTCCACCGCGCTGAACGGAAACAGGGCGACGAGACAGATGCGCAATATCAGTGGCGCATAGTCGTTGATCAGGTTCATCAGGCGCTTTCAAAGGGTTCAGCCAAGTTCAATGGAACAGCCGCCGCCGCCAAAAGTTCAGCTTCACAGGGCGCGCATGTCGAAAGGAGACCCGCGATGGGCGAGGATGTGGGGCTCCGTCCGGAGATCGCCTATTGGCATTTGTGGACGGACGAACAGGGAATCAGTCACCAGACCCGGTGCGCCCTAACCGCGTTCGCGTTGAAAGGCGTCGGCGACGCCGCGCCGCAATGGAATAACCCCCAGGGCCGATCCGACGCCACGGTGGTCTTTACTGTGCAGCCTGTCGGCTGGGTCGGCGAGTGGCATGAGAACCCGGCGCCGCAATGGATCGTCGTGCTGTCGGGACGATGGTGGATCGAATCCATGGACGGAACCCGCGTGGAACAAGGCCCGGGCGAGTTCTCGCTGGGCGAGGACCAGGGTTCCATCCTGACAGATGGGCGCAAGGGTCATCGTTCCGGCACGGTCGGCGACGTTCCGGCGGTGCTGATGACGGTCCAGCTTCACGTGCCGCCCACGTCGAAACCGTGCCATTTCCGATGACGGCTTGTGTAGGCGCGTTCGAAATCTGGGATCCACGCTTTCGGCCCTATGCGCTGCCGAATGCGCCGTTGGTAAAGCTGGGAGAGGGCTTTGCCTGGCTGGAGGGACCGGTTTGGTTCGCCGACCATGATTGCCTCTTGGTCAGCGATATTCCCAATGACCGCATCATGCGCTGGACTCCGGATGGCGGGATGTCCGTCTTTCGCAGCCCATCCGGATTCGCCAACGGCCACACGCGGGACCGTGAGGGCCGGCTGATCGGCTGTTCCCACCGGAGCCGTTGCGTCACACGGACCGAACTGGACGGAAGCATCACCATCCTGGCGGACCGCTATGCCGGCAAGCGGCTCAACGCGCCCAATGACGTCGTCTGCCGGTCGGATGGAACCATCTGGTTCACCGATCCGCGTTACGGCATTAACACCGATTACGAGGGCGGCAAGCAAACGCCCGAGCTGCCGCCCAGAGTCTACCGGCTCGATCCGGCGCATCGCCGCCTTACGGTCGTCGCCGATGATTTCGAAGGGCCGAACGGACTGGCCTTCTCGCCCGACGAAAGCCTTCTCTATATCGCGGAAAGCGGCCGGCAATTCGCCGCCGATCCCGTGCAACATATCCGCGCATTCGACGTGCTGGACGATGGGGCGATACTGTCAGCCGGCCGCGTCTTCCACAAAATCGAGCCCGGCTACGCGGATGGCTTCCGGCTTGATGAAGACGGCAATATCTGGAGCGGCGCGGCCGATGGCGTGCATTGCATCGCGCCGGACGGCGCCCTTCTGGGCAAGATCAAGACGCCGTTCCCGGTATCCAACCTCACCTTCGGCGGCCGCAACCGCGCCCGGCTGTTCCTCTGCGCCGCGCACACGCTCTTCGCCATCTACACCAACCAGCGCGGCGCCCAGCGGCCTTGAAAACCCGCGTCAGATATATTCACGCACCACGGCCAGGAAGGCCGCGCCGTATTTCTCGATCTTGCGCTGGCCGACGCCTGAAATCTGGGCCAAATCCTCTTGGGTACGGGGCTTGCGGGCCGCCATGTCGGCCAGGGTGGAATCGTGGAAGACGACATAAGCGGGAACAGATTGTTCCTTCGCCAGACGGGCGCGTTCGGCCCGCAGCGCGTCATAGAGCGCGGTTCCCGTCGCGCCCAGTTCGGCCGGCGGCCCGGCTTTCGTCTTGGCGGTAAGTTTCTTGAGAGCGGCCTTGGTCGCGGCGGCGATGTCCCGCCGCAGCCGGACCGGGCGTTCCCCGCGCATCACCGCGCGGCCGTGCTCCGTCGGCTTCAGCGCGCCGAATTGATTATGATCGACGTCGAATAGCCCGATCGCGATCAATTGCCGGAATACGGACTGCCATTCCTTTTGCGACAGATCGGCGCCCACGCCAAAGGTCGGCAAATTTTGGTGATCGAAACGGGCTGTCTTTTCGGTCTCCGTTCCACGCAGAATGTCGATCAGATGGCCGGCGCCGAAACGCTGCCCGGCGCGCAAAGCCGCCGACACCGCCTTGCGCGCGGCGAGCGTGCCGTCCCAGGTCTCGACCGGCGCCAGGCAGGAATCGCAATTGCCGCAAGGCTCGCCGCGCGCCTCGCCGAAATAGGACAAGAGCGCGTTGCGTCGGCAATCGACCGTCTCGCAGATGCCAAGAAGAGCATCGAGCTTGGCCCGCTCAACCCGCTTGACCGGATCCGGAGCCTCGCTTTCGTCGATCAGGCGGCGCCGGAACACCACGTCGGATGCGCCATAGGCCAGCCACGCATCCGCGTGCAGCCCATCCCGCCCGGCGCGGCCTGTCTCCTGGTAATAGGCCTCGACAGAAGACGGCAAATCCAGATGCGCGACAAAGCGCACATCCGGCTTGTCGATCCCCATGCCGAAGGCGATGGTCGCGACCAGCACCAGCCCCTCTTGCCGCAGGAACGCGTCCTGGTGCTTTTGCCGCGTGAGCGGCGGCATGCCGGCATGATAAGCGAGCGCCTCGACGCCGTGGCCGCGCAGCCATTCGGCGGTGTCGTCCACCCGCGCCCGGCTCATTGCGTAGACGATGCCGCTTTCGCCTGGATGCGCCTTGACGAACGCGAGCAATTGCTGCTTCGGCTCCATTTTGGGCACGATGGCGTAGCGGATATTGGGCCGGTCGAAGCTGTCGACGAACTCCTGCGCGCGCTCGAGTCTCAGATGCTTGCGGATATCGGCGCGCGTCTCCGCGTCGGCGGTCGCGGTCAGCGCCATGCGCGGCACGCCTGGATAGCGATCGGCCAGGATGCCGAGGCCGGTATATTCCTTGCGGAAATCATGGCCCCATTGCGACACGCAATGCGCCTCGTCGATCGCGAAGACCGACAGGGTGATGCGATCGAGCATCGCCAGAAAACCGTCCATCAGCAGCCGTTCCGGCGCGACATACAGCAGGTCAAGCGTCCCGGAGTCGATCGCGCGTATCGTCTGGCGATATTCGTCCTGGCTGATCGAGGAATTGAACGCGGCGGCGCGCACGCCCGCCTGCCGCAAGGCCTCGACCTGATCGCGCATCAAGGCGATCAGCGGCGAGACGACGATGCCGAGGCCCGGCCGGCACAGCGCGGCCAATTGATAGGTGGCGGATTTGCCGCCGCCGGTCGGCATCAGCACGATAGCGTCTCCGCCGCCGATCACCCGGTCGATGATCGCCCGCTGCTGACCCCGAAAACGGTCATGCCCGAACAGGGTTTTAAGCAACGCCTCGGGATCGGGAGATAGGGAAGCGAACGCGGTGTCTGGAGACATGGGCGATAGGCGGTCCGACGACTCGGGAGGGCCATCATGCGGGAGTCCCACCGCGCGGGGAAGCGGGAAGTCGCCTCACGATCCTACGCCGGCGCGGTCAAATATTCCCGCCTTCCCAGAATGAGCGAAGCGAGGCGATCTTGCCGCTTTCCGCCTGCTTGTAGACGTTCAACACGTCCACCGAGAACTTCTGGTCGCTTTTCAGGGTAATGTGCAGCGTGGCGTAGACCGCGATTTCATTGCCGCACAAGGCGGATTTGTGAATTTCGTAGTCGAAGGCCTTTTGCTGGGCGCTGAAAACATCCCAGAACTTTCCGATCGCTTCGAGGCCACGATGACCGTCGCCGACCGGGTCATAATGGGATTTCCCAACGGGGTCCTGAATCAGCCCGTCCTCGTCATAAAGATCGAGCCAAGCCTGACGGTCCCCCGCTTTCACGGCTTCGAGCGATGCGATCGACAAGTCTCTGGCGTTTGTCATAGTTCCCGTCCTCCCGATGAATGTCACCCCTTATGAGCGTCGCACTTCAATACGCGCGACCGAGCGGGCGAATCAATCGGGAGCGGCGGCCAGTGTCCGCCACGCGGGAAGAACGACCTTCGCGTATAGCCCACCGTTGCCACGGCTCGTCATACTCAGCGTACCGCCATGGAGGTCGACCAGAGCGCGCACTAGGGGCACCTCCGGCAGATCGACCGGCTGCGGCGCGGAGGCGGGAACCTGCCAATCAGCTGATTGCGGGTTCGCGAAAATCTCGAATTCCGCGCCGCGATCGGCGGCGAGCTGAACCGCGATCACAAACTCGCAATCCAACCCGGCCATAACCGCGAGATGGTCAACGAGATCGACGAAAATGCGCTCGATCATACGGCGGTCGCCACGGATGGGCGGCACGTTCGGCTGTATCCGGCATAGAATGCGGGCGCCGGAACCACGGCGCTCACGCACCACCTGCGCGGCCGCCAGCGCGACGCCTTGCAACTGCACCGGCTCGCCCCGCGCCTCGAGCGGCATTTGCTCGTCGTCAGCCTGCTCGAGGATATGCGTGACCATTTCGAGCAACATCTTCGCGCTAGACTGGATGTCCTCGGCATAGGACCGGTAGCGCTCCGGCTTCAGCGGCCCCAGAACCTCCTGCGCCATCAACTGCGAGAATCCCAGTATCGCGTTGAGCGGGGTCCGCAGTTCATGGCTCATTTGGGCCAGGAATGCGCGCTTGGCGCGCTCGGAGGCCTCGGCGCGCCACATCGCGGAAACCAATTGCTCCTCCGCCAGTTTGCGCGCGGTCATGTCGAGCGACACGGTGATGATCCCGGAGATAAGATCGCTTCCGTTCCGCAGCGGCAGCTTGGTCGTGAACAGAACCTTGCGGCTGCCCGTCGAGCTCAGGATTTCCTCTTCGACCGAACTGATCGTCGCGCCGTTGCTCAACACAGATTGATCGGCCTGAATCAGCGTGTAACCGTGATCGGCGCTAAACAATTCCTCAGGCCGGCGGCCGATGGCGAAGACGC
>CAJCJC010000435.1 GCA_903970575.1 Alphaproteobacteria bacterium | reverse complement strand
GTCTGCATGTTCGCGAGCTTAAGCTGCACAAGCTGGGTGGCGGCGATGGGCCGGCCGAACACGATCCGGTCCAGCGCGTAATCGCGCGCGGCGTGGAAGCAGAACTCCGCCGCGCCCATCGCGCCCCAGGCGATGCCATAGCGCGCCTTGTTGAGGCAGGAGAACGGGCCGCGCAGGCCCTGAACGCCGGGCAGAATGCGGTCGGAAGGGATGAAGCAATCGTTGAGCGCGATTTCGCCGGTAACCGAGGTCTTGAGGCTGAGCTTGCCCGTGATGGTTGGGGTGGTGAAGCCCTCATCCCCGCGCTTGACGATGAAGCCGCGAATGATACCGTCCAGCTTTGCCCAGACGACGGCCAGATCGGCGATCGGGCTGTTGGTGATCCACATCTTGGCCCCGTTCAACACGAAGCCGCCCGGAACGGCGCGCGCCGTGGTGCGCATCGCGCCTGGATCGGAACCGCCATCGGGTTCGGTAAGGCCGAAGCAGCCAACCGTCTCCCCGCGCAGCAGCGACGGCAACAGACCGCGCTTTTGCTCTTCCGAGCCGAAAGCGTAGATCGGGTAGATGACGAGGGAGGATTGGACGCTCATCGCCGAGCGGTAGCCGGAATCGATCGCCTCCACCTCCCGCACGATCAGGCCATAGGCGACATGGGACGCCTCGGCGCCGCCATACTCAGCTGGGATGGTCGGTCCAAGAAAGCCGAGCTCCCCCATCTCCGACATGATTTCGCGGTCGAACCGCTCCTCGGAGAAGGCGCTGACCACGCGGGGCAGCAACCTTTCGCGGGCATAGGCGCGGGCGCTTTCGTGGATCATGCGCTCGTCGTCATCGAGCCGGCCCTCAAGATCGAGCGGGTCGTCCCAGCGATAGCCGCGAGCGAGCGATTCCAGTGCATCCATATCCGTCTTCCAGTCCGAGGCGCCTGCTTGCGGCGGCGCGCGATCCAAATGATATAGTGCGATATCACTTCAGCGTTATCATTGCGAGAGCGGGTGAAAAACCACGCAATGGACGCCGAGTTTCACGAGGATCGCGTGGCGCATACACTCTCGGAAAAAATCATCGCGCGGGCCGCCGGCCTTCCCTCGGTTTCGCCGGGGGAGCTGGTGACGGTGCGCGTCGACCTGGCGATGGCGCATGATTCGTCGGGACCCCGGCGCTGGCGCCCCCGGCTGGAAGAGCTGGGCGTCGGGCTGTGGGACCCGGAGAAGGTCGTGATCGTGTCGGACCATTACGTGCCGGCGGTCGACGCGGCCTCGGCGCAAATCCTGCAAGGAACGCGGAAATTCGCGGCCGATTACGGCGTCAGCAATTTCTACGACATGCAGGGCATCTGCCATGTGATTCTGCCGGAGCACGGGCATTTGCGGCCCGGCATGCTGGCGGCGGGCGGCGACAGCCATTCGCCGATGGGCGGCGCCTTTGGCTGTTACATGGCCGGATTTGGCGCGACCGACATGACCGCCATCGTCGTCACCGGGGAGACCTGGATGGACGCGCCGGAGACGATCCGGGTCGACTGGGAGGGCGCGTTCGGGACCGGCGTCTCCGCCAAGGACATCATGCTGTTTCTCTGCCGCGAACTGGGCATGGATAACGCCGGCCGGGTCATCGAGTATGGCGGCGGGACGGTCAGGGCCATGGCGATGGAGGAACGCATGGTCCTCTGCAACATGGCGGCGGAGCTTGGCGCCGATACCGGCATTATCGAACCGGACGAGACGACGCTGGACCATATTCGCGCACATGGCGGCGTGGTGACGGACGACGCGCTGAACTGGCGATCCGACCCCGGCGCGGCCTATCTGGCCCGGCATCAATTCGACGCGGCGGCCCTGTCGCCGCAGGTCGCGGCGCCGCATTCGCCGGCCAACAGCGCGCCCATCGCCGAACACGCGGGAACCGCCATCGACCAGGCCTATATCGGCGCCTGCGTCGGGGCGAAGCTGGACGATTTGAAGATGGCCGCGGACATATTGCGCGGCCGTCATGTCGCCCCGCATGTGCGGCTACTGGTGGCCCCAGCCTCCATGATGGTGACGCGGGAGGCGACCGAGGCCGGGATTCTGGGCGATTTGCTCGACGCCGGAGCCATCTTGCTGCCGTCCGGCTGCGGCGCCTGCGCCGGGATGGGGGCCGGACTGTTGGCGCCGGGCGACGTCTGCATCTCCACCACGAATCGCAATTTCAAGGGGCGGATGGGCGACCCGGCCTCTTTCGTCTATCTGGCGAACCCGTATTCGGTGGCCGCGGCGGCGGTCGCGGGCCGCATCGTCGATCCGCGCGAGATGCTGGCGGAAAGGACGCGGAGATGAACCCGCAGCCTACCGGCCGGGCCTGGGTCTTCGGCGACAAGATCGACACGGACGTGCTGGCGCCGGGCCATTTGATGAAATTGTCGGCCGAGGATCTGGCGACCCATTGCCTGGAGGCGATCGCGCCCGATTTCGCCCGGACTGTCCGGCCCGGCGACGTGATCGTGGCCGGCAGGAGTTTCGGCATCGGCTCCAGCCGGGAACAGGCGGCCGTGTCGCTCAAAATTCTGGGCGTAAGGGCTATTCTGGCGGTGTCCTATGCCCGCATCTTCTGGCGTAACGCGCTCAACCTCGGCCTGCCGGCGCTGACGATGGAAGAGGCCGGCGAAATCCGGGACGGCGATCTGGTCGCGGTCGACCCGGCCTCGGGCCGCATCGAGAACGCGACGTCGGGGCGGATTTATCAGGTGCAGCCCCTGCCGCCGCATCTGCTCCAGATCATCGCGGAGGGCGGGCTGATGCCGTTTCTGAAAAGCCGGTACGGGAAGGCGCCCTAAAGCCGCCACGCGCATCGAGGAAAGGTGGTTCAATGCAGCGCGCGCGAAGCCCGACATCTAACTCCATCCATTATGCCTGGTATGTCGTCGGGCTGATGACGACGGCGCAGATCGTATCTTACGTGGACCGGTATCTGCCGACGCTGGTTCTGGACTCGATCAAGACCGACCTCGGGCTCAGCGATTTTC
>CAJCJC010000434.1 GCA_903970575.1 Alphaproteobacteria bacterium | reverse complement strand
GGCCAGGACCGACTCCTGTTCAAGCCGCGGTCGAACGGCCCACGCCCGCCGCGCCCCCACGGGCGCTAGCCATTTCCGAAGCGTCTCCCGCTCCAGTGGCGCCTGCCGCGCCACGCCCCATGGCTGTACCTGGTCCAGCATGGGGCGCATCGGCCGCGACCCAGCCGCCGCGCCGGGCGGCCGAACCTATCCGTGTACCGGAACCGCCCCGCGCCGAACCGAAAGGCGATTCCGCGCGTGATTTGCGCAAGCTGATCGTCGGGCGCGATATCAACCTGTCCGGCGAAATCACTGCCTGCGACCATCTGATCGTCGAAGGTACGGTCGAGGCCCGGGTTCGTGATTGCTTCCGGATCGAGGTGGCGGAATCCGGGCTGTTCCAAGGTTCGGTTGAGATCAGGGAGGCCGATATCGCAGGGCGTTTCATCGGCGAGCTGATCGTTCAGGGCCGCTTGTCGGTTCGCGCGACGGGGAAAGTCGAGGGCAAGGTTCAGTACGGTGAACTCGCGGTCGAGGCCGGGGGCACGCTGGATGGCGAAGTTCGGTTCAACGATAAAGCTATAAAGCTTGTAGCCGAAGCTGAAGGGGCGAAACCGTCAGCCGCGGCGCCGGAACCGGAGGCGGCGCAATCACCTGACGCCGCCGTGGAGGCGCCGATAGCGGAATCCGAGCCCGCCTCGTCCGGCGCGCCTAACCTGCTGTAGGAACGAGGCTTTCAATTGCGGCGAGGGCGTCCCCGACGCCCTTTGTCTTTTCCTTGAAACCGCAGAGATCCTGGATAATACACGCGGGGCAGAGCGGTTTTCGCGCCTGACATGTGTATCGACCGTGCAGAATCAGCCAGTGATGGGCATACAGCCGGTACTTTGCCGGCACGGCCTTCATCAGCTTTGCCTCGACAGCGTCCGGCGTCTTGGCTGGCGCCAGTCCAGTGCGGTTCGACACGCGAAAGATATGCGTATCGACCGCGATCGTCGGTTCGCCAAAAGCGACGTTCAGCACGACATTCGCGGTCTTCCGCCCAACGCCGGGTAGGGCTTCCAAAGCTTCGCGATCGCGCGGCACGTCGCCGCCATGGGTCTCGACCAGAATACGCGACAAGGCGAAGACGTTCTTCGCTTTGGTGTTGAACAGACCGATGGTCTTGATTTTGTCGCGGATGCCAGCCTCGCCCAACGCCGTCATCTTTTCGGGCGTGTCTGCGGCGGCGAATAGCCCTGGCGTGGCGCGGTTGACGCCGGCATCCGTCGCCTGGGCCGAAAGCACGACCGCGACCAGCAGGGTAAACGGGCTGGAATAGCTCAGTTCGGTCTTCGGCTCGGGGTCGCGCGCTTGCAGCCGGGCGAACATCTCTTCAATTTGCGCGCGTTTCATCTCGCCTTTACCAGCAATGGTTGGAAGGCCTATTCTAGGGCGATGATCGATGCTTCCGAAAGCCCGCGCCGGCTATTGTTCCGCGCGCATCTCAAGCCCCATCGCAGCCTGTCGCGCCGCGCCTTCCGCCGGATCATGCTGGGCGTCACGCTGTTCAGCATAACGGTCAGCGTTGTGGCGTTCCTGGCGGGCGCATGGCCCGTGTTCGGCTTCATGGGCATCGATATTCTGCTGGTCTGGTTCGCGCTGAGGCTCAGTTATCGACGCGCCTTGGTATCGGAGGTGGTGGAGCTGGACGAGCAGTTCCTGACAATCGAACGAACCGATCCGAAGGGCCGCAGCCGGCTTTGGCGATTGCAGCCGGCATGGTTGCGAGTGGAGCTGGCGGAGCCGATCCTACCCCAGACGCCGGTGATGCTGCGCTCACACGGCGAGGCGTTGCAGATTGGCGTGTTCCTGCATCCGGACCAGCGCCGCGAGGTTGCTCGCGATCTGCGCGCCGCCCTCGGGCGATGGCGTCAACCGGGGCCGCTATTTGGTTAAATCTCCGGCGCCTCGATCGCAAAGGCTGGCCGCTCAGTCTTCGAGCCCCAGTACGTCGCGCATCGTATAAAGGCCAGGCCGTCCGCCGATGGCCCATAAAGCCGCGCGGATTGCGCCTTGGGCGAAAATGCCGCGACCGCCCGCGCGATGAGTCAATTCCAGCCGTTCCGCCTCGCCGGCGAAGATCACCGTATGATCGCCCGGAACGTCGCCGCCGCGTAACGCGGCGAAACCGATCGCGCCCTTGGGCCTGGCTCCGGTCAGCCCATCGCGGCCGCGCACGGCGACATCGTCCAGAGCCACGCCCCGGCCTTTCGCCGCCGCCCGCCCCAGCATAAGAGCGGAGCCGGAGGGTGCGTCGACCTTATGGCTGTGATGCATCTCAACGATTTCGATATCGAAATCGTCCCCCAGCCTGGCGCCGGCGCGCGTGACCAAATCCGCCAACAATGTCATGCCGACACTGTAATTGGCGGCGTAGACGATCGGGATGCGCCGCGCGGCCTCACGCACAATATCCTCGTCCGCCGGCGACAGCCCTGTCGCCCCGATCACGTAGGCGACGCCGCGTTCGGCCGCGAGCATCGCGTGGCGCGTGGTCGCCTCCGGCGTCGAGAAATCGATCGCCGCGTCACAGGACACAAGGCCGGCCTCCGCGTCGGCGTCGACGAGGACCCCATTCGCGGGCAGGCCAGACAAAACCCCGGAATCGAGCCCAAGAACATTGCTGCCCGCATATTCGATCGCCGCCGAAAGCACCGCTCCGTCGCTGGCGACCAAGGCCTGAATCAAGGTGCGCCCCATGCGCCCGCCCGCCCCCAGGATCGCGATCTTACGTTTATCGGCCATGAATTTCAGGAATTCTGGGCGATGATCGCATCGCCGAACCGCTTCACGGCGTCGATCTTTTCCTGCCGCGACAACAACGGGTTATAGACGTCCCATGGCGCCGTGAAGATATGGGTCGCGCCGATCTCGATCATACGCTTCATCGAATCGACGTCGCTGGAATCCATCACCCCGGCATGGATTTCGAAAGGGCGACCGGCCGTGCCGTAGTCCTGGCGGTATTGCATGATAGTTTCGACCATCGCCTTATTTTCCTCCACCGTCCCACCGGCCGACATCCAACCATCGCAGAGCTTGGCGGCCCGACGCAGCGCGGGCTTGGAATGACCGCCGACCAGGATCGGGATCGGCTTGGACGGGATCGGGTTCATCTTGACCTCGCCGAACTTGAAGAATTCGCCGTCGAACGCGAAGAATCCGCCGGCCAGCACGCCCCGGATCACGGCGAGGCATTCATCCATCACTCGGCCGCGATGTTCCCAGTCGACGCCGAGATAGGTCAGGTCTTCCTTCCACGGGCTGATGCCGACGCCAAGGAGAACCCGGTTATCGGACATGACGGCGAGCGACGAGAATTGCTTAGCGGTCAGAATCGGATGCCGGCAGGGCAGTTTCAGTACGCCGGGATAGAACCGCATCGTGGTAGTGCGCGTCACCATGGCCGCGATCGCGGCAACCGGATCAAGAAACGGGATATGCTCCAGGAAAGACCGGTCGCCCTCGCGATAAGGATAAACGGAATCTGAATGCTTGGGATAGAACAGGCTGTCGCCGACTGTAAAGGAATCGAACCCCGCCTCTTCGGCCGCGACCGCTACATCGACCATATGGCTGATATCGTTCAGCCCATAACCCAAAACGAAACGCATAATTCCCCCGATGGATTTATCGTTATCCGGATAACGGCGGAATTTTGTTTACACGATTTCAATCGTTCGGGCGAAGGTCGTAATCCATTTCGTATAAAGTTAATCTCTCAGTTCGCCCAAAAATTCTTTTACCCGCGCGAAAAAGCCCTCGGATTCCGGGTGCGTACCCGGCCCGCCGGAGCCTTCCTTCTCGAATTCCTGCAATAATTCCTTCTGTCGCTTGGTCAGCTTCACCGGCGTTTCCACGCCGACTTCGATATAGAGGTCGCCGCGACCGGGGGTTTGGAGGATTGTCATGCCCTTACCGCGCAAACGGAATTGCTGGCCCGACTGCGTGCCAGGCGGAATGGTGACATGGCTGCGCGATCCGTCGATGGTCGGTACCTCGATCTGTCCGCCAAGCGCCGCCGTCGGCATCGGGATCGGGACCCGGCAATGCAGATCGGCGCCGTCGCGCTGAAAAAAGCCATGGGATTTGACCGACAGGAACACGTACAGATCGCCGGACGGCGCCCCGCGCAGGCCCATCTCCCCCTCTCCGGACAGACGGATGCGGGTTCCATCGTCGACGCCGGGCGGAATGGTCACTTCCAGGGTCTTTTCCTTGCGCACGCGGCCGCTGCCGCCGCAGCTTCGGCATGGGTCCTTGATCACTCGACCCGCGCCGCCGCAACTGGCGCATGTGCGCTCGACGGTGAAGAAGCCTTGCTGCGCCCGAACCCGGCCGGCGCCGCCGCAGGTTGGGCAATTCACCGGGGGTTGGCCGTTCGCCGCGCCACTGCCGTTGCAGGGAGAACAGGCGCTCCAGCCCGGCACGCGAATAGTGACCTGATCGCCTTTGAACGCGGCCTCGAGCGTGATTTCGAGATTATAGCGCAAATCCGAACCGCGCTGGTTCGGGCTGTCGCCGCGGCGTCCGGTCATATCGCCGAACATCTGATCGAAGATATCCGAGAAATTGGCGCCAAAACCGAAATCCGCGCCTGGCCGCCCCGCGCCGGGACCGCCATTCTCGAACGCGGCGTGACCGAAACGGTCATAGGCGGCGCGCTTCTGGTCATCCTTCAGGATGTCATAAGCGTGCGCAAGATCCTTGAATTTCTGTTCCGCGACGGCGTCGCCGGGATTGCGGTCAGGATGAAACTGCATCGCCAGTTTGCGATAGGCGCGCTTAATCTCCTCGCCGCTGGCCTCCTTGGCAACGCCCAGTATCTCGTAGCAATCCGCCTTCATGTCTTTACGATTATCCCGAATGAGCCGCCCCGGCTCTCCATGTATCCGGAGTTCCGGGGCGGTGGTCCATCACTTTATTCGGTCAATTGGTCGCTCCTGGGCAGCGCCGACCTTCTGACGGTTAGTGCTTACCTTCATCGACCTCGGTAAAGTCGGCATCGACGACCTTATCGTCGCCGCCCGGAGCCGCGCCGGCGGTCCCAGGCTGCTCCTGCTGCTGCTTGTACATCTGCTCGCCAAGTTTCATGGAAACCTGGGTGAGCGCCTGCGTCTTGGCCGTGATCGCCTCGACATCCTGGCCTTCCAGCGCGGATTTGAGTTCAGCCACGGCCTTCTCGATTTCCGCCTTGTCAGCCGCCGGGGCCTTATCGCCCAACTCGCTCAACGTCTTCTCCGTCGAGTAGATCAGCGCATCCGCCTGGTTCTTGGCCTCCACCATTTCACGCCGCTTTTTGTCGGCGGCTGCGTTGGCCTCGGCGTCCTTGACCATCTTCTGGATATCGGCGTCCGACAATCCGCCCGACGCCTGGATGCGGATTTGCTGTTCCTTGTTGGTCGCCTTGTCCTTGGCGGTTACCTGCACGATGCCGTTGGCGTCGATATCGAACGTCACCTCGATCTGAGGCACGCCGCGCGGCGCGGAGGGAATGCCAACGAGGTCGAACTGACCCAGCAGCTTGTTGTCCGCCGCCATTTCGCGCTCGCCCTGGAAGACGCGGATCGTCACCGCGCCCTGATTGTCCTCGGCTGTCGAGAAAGTCTGGCTTTTTCGCGTCGGGATCGTCGTGTTGCGATCGATCAGCCGAGTGAACACGCCGCCCAGCGTCTCGATGCCGAGCGAGAGCGGGGTAACGTCGAGCAGGAGAACGTCCTTGACCTCGCCCTTCAGCACGCCGCCCTGAATCGCCGCGCCGATAGCGACCACTTCGTCAGGGTTGACGCCCCGATGCGGTTCGCGTCCGAACAGGGTTTTCACGGTCTCGAAAATCTTAGGCATGCGGGTCATGCCGCCCACCAGGATGACCTCGGTGATTTCCGACGCCTTCAACCCGGCGTCGGCCAGCGCCTTCTGGCAGGGGCCGATCGTCCGCTGCACCAGATCGTCGACCAGCTGCTCAAGCTTGGCGCGGGTCAGCTTTATGTTGAGATGCTTGGGGCCCGTCTGGTCGGCCGTGATGAACGGCAGGTTGACGTCGGTCTGGGCCGAGGACGATAGCTCGATCTTGGCCTTCTCGGCCGCTTCCTTCAGGCGCTGCAGCGCCAGCCGGTCGCCGCGCAGATCGATGCCCTGTTCCTTTTTGAACTCGTCGGCCAGATAATCGATGATGCGATGGTCGAAATCCTCACCGCCCAGGAACGTGTCGCCATTGGTCGACTTCACCTCGAACACGCCGTCGCCGATTTCCAGGATCGACACGTCGAACGTGCCGCCGCCCAGATCGTAGACCGCGATGGTGCCGGCGCCCTTGCGCTCCAGCCCATAGGCCAGCGCCGCGGCCGTCGGCTCGTTGATGATGCGCAGAACCTCAAGCCCGGCGATCTTGCCGGCGTCCTTGGTGGCCTGCCGTTGGCTGTCGTTGAAATAGGCGGG
>CAJCJC010000433.1 GCA_903970575.1 Alphaproteobacteria bacterium | reverse complement strand
CGTGACGCGCACGGTTTCGGCGGGCGGCTCCATGACCGGGATACGCTGTCCGGTCAGCTTTTCAATGTCGCGCAGAAACGCGCGCTCCTCGATATCGCAGAGCGATATGGCGGCCCCGTCCTTGCCCGCCCTGGCGGTGCGGCCGATGCGGTGAACATAGCTTTCCGGCACATTCGGTAAATCGACATTCACGACGTGCGATACGCCGTCGATATCGATGCCGCGCGCCGCGATATCGGTCGCGACCAGCACGCGCAGCTTGCCGGCGCGGAACGCCTCCAACGCGGCCTGCCGGGCGCCCTGCGATTTATTGCCATGAATTGCGGCCGAGGGGATGTTCGCGGCGGCGAGATGGTCGGTCACCTTATTCGCCCCGTGTTTTGTGCGGGTAAAGGCGATCACCCGGCTCATCGCCGGATCGGCCAGGAGGTCTACCATGACATGGCGTTTCTGCGCGGCCGGCACATGTATCACGTGCTGGGCGATGCGCTGTACCGTGGTCGATTGCGGGGTCACCTCGACGCGCAGCGGGTTGTTAAGCAGCTTCGCTGCCAGATCCGCGATCTCGCGCGGCATCGTTGCGGAGAACAGCAAGGTTTGCCGGCCCCGCGGCAGCGTCGCCACCACTTTGCGGACGTCGTTGATGAAACCCATATCGAGCATCCGGTCGGCCTCGTCCAGGACGAAGACCTGAATCTGATCGAACCGGACATGGCGCTGATTCATCAGGTCCAGCAGCCGGCCAGGGGTGGCGACCAGGATGTCGACCCCGCGTTGAAGCGCCTCGACTTGTCGCCCTTGGCCGACGCCGCCGAAGATGACGGTGTGCCGGAGCTTCAAATGCGCTCCGTAGTTCTGGACGCTTTCGGCGATCTGGATCGCCAGTTCGCGGGTCGGCGTCAGGATCAGCGCCCGGGGTTCGCCGGGGCGAAGCTTCGCCGGCGCCTCGGCCAGCCTTTGCAGGATCGGCAAGGTAAACGCCGCCGTCTTGCCAGTGCCGGTCTGGGCGATGCCCAGAAGGTCGCGGCCGGTCAGCAAGGGCGGAATCGCCTGGGCCTGGATGGGGGTGGGGGCGGTGTAACCCTGGTCGGCGAGCGCCTGAAGCAACTCGGGACGCAGGGGCAGTTCAGAAAACAAGGAAATAGTCATAAGCATCCGGTTCGCGCACCGGAATCGCGGATAATCCGCATCGGGAGCGCGCCTAAAGGGCCATTCCGCGCGCGCGCCGGACGGGCAATGTTTTGGGAAATCCTCTCGAAACGCAGCGGGGAAGGGCTCGCATAGGAGCGCTGCACCGGTTCGCGCGATCACGAAAGGTGGGCCGCATCCGGAAATGGAGCGGCTTGGTCGACACGGTACATGCGCTCTTTACGATGCAAAATCAAGCCGCGCTTTTTTTGCTCCGCCGCCCGGGACTTTAAACGAGATATGCCGCCGCGGCGGTCACGATCCCGGCGCCGGTGAAGGCGAGCCCCCCATACCAGTAGAGATTGCGCCGGGCGAGCAGCGAGATGGACGCGGCGGCGATCGCCACGTGGACGAGACCTTCCGCGACGGTCAAGATATGATGCCGTTCGAAATGCGTATCGGCCTTTTCGCTCCGCTCCGCGACTTCCGCTTCCAGTTTCTTCGCCTTGTCCTGGGTTCCCGGCTGTTCCTTGTTATATTTGTCGGCCTGCGCCTTCAGATCAGCGGCGACGTCCGGGGCGGTCGCGATGGCGGCGCCCACGTCATAGACATGGCGCTTCAGGCTTTCCGCCTGATATTCCGTCCAGGCGTCGGACGCCTTGGCCTGGGCCAGGACTGCGTCGTTCTTCTCGACGAAGGTGTGTGATTCCTCTGTGTCGCCCAGCGCGCCGATGAAGGCCGCGACCACCGCCATCATCGCGATCGAGAGCGTGACCCGGAGCGTCATCGGATCGCCGGATTCCGCCGCATGGGCGCTATATTCGGCCTGTTCGAGCACTTCCTTCGGATCGGGAATATCGGTCATCGGACCCCTGTTCTGCGTTTAGGCGGCGGGGGCGAAGCTATCGGCCCGCGCCATCGCCCAGCTTTGACGGAAGCGCGGATCGTCGGTGCCGGCCAAAAGTTCGCCTGGAGCCAGAAACCTGTGGAGCTGCTCATAGTTCACTACGCTGTCGGGCGCGACGCGCTTGAAGAAATGGCGCGGCGTCAACTGGCCCGGATGGGAAAGGCCGGCGGCCGCGATCAACTCGGCCAGCGCGATCAAGGTCGAGCGGTGGAAATTGAACACACGCTCGGCCTTGTCCTCGACCACCAACGCCCGCTGGCGGATTTTATCCTGGGTGGTGACGCCCGTGGGGCAGCGATCGGTATGACAAGCCTGCGCCTGGATGCAGCCGACGGCGAACATGAAGCCGCGGGCGACGTTACACCAGTCGGCCCCCATGGACATGATCCGCGCCATGTCGAAGGCGGTGATGATCTTGCCGCTGGCTCCCAACCGAACGCGGTCGCGGATTCCGAGACCGATCAGCGCGTTATGCGCGAACATCAGCCCTTCCTGCAGCGGCGTGCCCATATGATCGATGAACTCTAGGGGAGCCGCGCCGGTACCCCCCTCCTTGCCGTCGACAACGATGAAATCGGGATAAATCCCGGTTTCCAGCATGGCCTTGGGGATCCCCAAAAACTCCCAGGGATGGCCGATGCAGAGCTTAAAGCCGACCGGCTTGCCACTCGACAATTCGCGCAGGCGCGCGACGAACTCCATCAGCCCGATCGGTGTGGAAAACGCGGAGTGGCGCGCTGGCGAGACACAATCCGCGCCCATGGCGACGCCGCGCGCGGCCGCGATTTCCGCCGAAACCTTGGCGGCCGGCAAGACGCCGCCATGGCCGGGCTTGGCGCCTTGCGACAGCTTGATCTCCACCATCTTCACCTGCTCCGACCGCGCCTGTTCGGCGAAGCGCTCGGGCGAGAAGGCGCCATTCGCGTCGCGGCAGCCGAAATAACCGCTGCCGATCTCCCAGATAATGTCGCCGCCGTTTTCGCGATGATATTGGCTGAGGCCGCCCTCGCCCGTGTCATGGGCGAAACCGCCCATCTTGGCGCCTTTATTCAGCGCCCGGATGGCGTTCGCCGATAGCGCGCCGAAGCTCATCGCCGAAATGTTGAGGACCGAAGCGGAATACGGCGCAGGGCAGGCCTCGCCGCCCACCAACACCCGAAACGGCTCCTTCGTCGGTTCCGCGGGCGATAGCGAATGGTTTATCCACTCATAATTCGTCCCGTAGACGCCAAGCTCGGTTCCGAAAGGCCGCTTGTCGAGCTGTCCCTTCGCGCGCTGATAGACGATCGAGCGGGTGCTACGGTCGAACGGCGCGCCATCGGTGTCGCTTTCGACGAAATATTGCCGAATCTCCGGCCTTATGTCCTCAAGCAAAAACCGGATATGCGCCGCGATCGGGTAGCTGCGCAGGATGCTGTGCCGCGTTTGCGCCAGATCGTGGACGCCAAGGAGCGTCAGGCCGAACGCCAGGGCGAGGAGCGGCAGATAGAATGGAGATTCGAAACTGAGGCCGAGGAAAACAACCACGGCGATAATGCAAAGTGTAAAGGTGACATAGCGTCGGCTGAAGGCCAGTGAAATGAGTTTCATGACGCGAGGCTCATGACGGTCTCCTTTAGGGAGTCAACTCGGGCTATTGAGAGATCGGACAGGCAGGCGCTGCTATCTACACAGTTTGTCGCCGCTGGGCACGGAGATTCTGCCGCCGCTCAGCGTGCGAACCCTGCCGTCCCGTTCCAGGTGAAATAGAGCCGCTCGTCCTCCGTCGCGATATAAACTCGGTGCGCCGCCAGAAAATCCGCGCCCAAGGTCAGATCCGCGTCCTGCATTTCGAGGTCGGTGATCTTAAGAATGGGCGCCCGGATCGTTTCCCCCGCGATGGACATCTCGTGAAACGCATAGCTTAAAACGGGAAAGGGCTCACCGTCGAACCCCTTGCTAAATCCGATCCGGGTCAACCCCGGGCTATCATGGCTTAGCCCCAGGCTTTCGGCGGTCCGCCACGACAGCGCCGTGCTGGACGCGCCGCTATCCAGCAGGGCGTTGAACGCGCGTCCATTAATCGTGACCGGCACGATGATGCGATTTGAGCGGATGTGGATTGGGGTCTGAGAATACCGGTCCGCCCAATAGACCGCGCCGCTTTCGCGGCAACGGCTTCGCCGGAAGAAGCGCAACCCGCGGCCAGCCACGTCGAATTCGAGGTCGAACTGGGAGAGAAAATCGGCGCCAATCACGCCGGCCGCGGACCCCGATAACGGGGGACCCATGACCACCAGCATCCTGACCTCATGCACCGTCTCCCCGCCGATGATAAGTTCATGGATGGTTGTGCGCGCCATGGCTGTTCGGCGTCCAAAGGCGCTGACAAGCTGCCGGTTCATCAGGACATCGCGTGGCAGCTCAAGCCGGTCGACCGTCGACAAATCCATCAAAGTCATCATCGCGCCAGTATCGATCGCGAAGTCGACCGCTTCGCCCTTGATGATGGCCGGGATCAGAAGATGGCCGTTTTCCGCGACGTGAATCTCGGTTTCAGCCAGTTTTTCGATCGTGCATCCGGCTTTCGCTACGTTAGCAAAAGGGCATAACGCGGCGATTACGATGGCTACGATGACCGCGCGACCGAGCATTCGAGTCTCCATGTTAATGGTTTCGCCGTTACCAGCGGCAGCGTTCGCCGCGCCGAGTTGCAACCGCATGCCCGAAAGCGCTACGATAATAGTCGACCAGTTTCAGTAGGGTCTACTCCGTTATCACCGCTGCTTCGGCTCGCGTGAGCCGGTTCTCCCCACCAGAAATTCGATCCAGCCAGCTATTGGGCTGGCTGTAACTTATGGGGAGATCTCCAATGCCGGCAGGCACAGTCAAATGGTTCAACGCCACCAAGGGGTATGGCTTCATTCAACCCGAGGATGGCTCCAAGGACGTATTCGTCCATATTTCGGCGGTTGAAAAGGCGGGCATGCGCTCGCTGAACGAAGGGCAGACACTGTCCTACGCAATCGAGCAGGGCCGCGAAGGCAAAACCTCGGCGATAGACCTGAAAGCCAGCTAAGACGCCGGCCAGCCGCGCGGCGTCGATTCAAACGACGCGCGGCCTGACCGCCGCTCTATTGCTTGGCGGCCGTGAAGTCGCCGGTGACGCCGCTAACCTCGATATCGCCCTTCATCGCGGTGGGAGAATCGAGCGTGCCCTTGAAGGTGAGGATTGCCTGACCGGCGTCCCAGCTCCAGGTAACGCTATTCCCCGTGATTGTTGCTGGGGCAGCGAGGCCTGGCGTTGCGTCCACGCTGCAGGCTGATGTCGCTTTGTCGCCCGCGCCCGCGAAGGTGCATGTCGCGTCGACCGCATTGCCGACTACATCTCCCGAAACCTTCCATGTTCCTGAGATGTCATCCGCCCCGGCGACGCCGGAGATCAATAAAACCGTCGCGCTTATCGTCAGTCCCGTCCTCATTTTTTATTCTCCCCTATCCGTTTGTTATCTATTGAGGGGAATTTAGAGATCCGCCTTGCCCGCGACAATCATCTTGCCGCCTTTATCCCTGGACGAAATCACCCTGCCCAAAATAGGCCTTCATGCTGGCGATCTTCCCGGACGAATCGAATGTCATCACGTCGATCACGCGGATGGTTAAAGCGCCGATGCGCGCCTCGAACGCCATCGCGGCGGCGTCGGCGTGCGAGCCTCGGATGGGAGCGGATAGCGCAAGCTTGGCGCCTGTCTTGATGGATTCGCCATAGAACGCACGAATTTCCGCCAGGCCCCGTTTCGCTGTCGAACCAACGGGGTCTTCCACGGAGGCGTCGTCCGCGAATAGGCCAATCAACGCGTCCAGATCGCCCGCGTTGAAATGGTCGATATAGGCCTGAAGCGCCTCCTTCATGGCCGACTCCGCCGGCGCGGCATAGGTGGGTGACATAGATGACTTTCCTGTTGGGGCCGCGCCGAACATCCCGAGATTTGGCGGGTAACACAGCCTCTATTCCGGCGCGATCGGGAATTCAAGCGATCCGCGCTTATGCGGTCGAAAGCATCTCCCGCTCGGCTGGCGCGGTTAGCGTATCGCGGATGTCCGCGACGATCTCATAGGAATGCAGCCGGGCGGCATGGTCGAAAATCTGACCAGTCACCATGATCTCATCCGCGTCCGTTTCCGCTATGAAATCCTCAAGCTTGCGACGCACGCTGCTGGGGGAGCCGACGATAGCGCGCGACAATGCTTGGAACAGCCCCGCTTTTTCCATTTCCGACCAACGGCCATCCATGGAATCGACAGGCGGGGGCAGCGCACCTGGCTGGCCCCGGCGCAACAGGGTCCATTGCTGTTGCAGCGACGTGAACAGCCGTTCCGCCTCCGCGTCGCTATCGGCCGCGCAGATATTGAGCCCTAGCATCGCGTAAGGCCGATCTAGCTGGTCCGATGGGTGGAAACGGCTGCGGTAGAGATAGAGCGCCTCCGCCATTGCATCGGGCGCGAAATGGGTGGCGAATGCGAAAGGAAGGCCCAGCGCGGCGGCAAGCTGTGCGCTATAGAGGCTTGATCCCAACAGCCAGATCGGCACGTCGAGCCCCGCGCC
>CAJCJC010000432.1 GCA_903970575.1 Alphaproteobacteria bacterium | reverse complement strand
GCTCGGCGCCGCTTTGCCGCCGGGGCGGCGGAAGGCTGGGATAATATCGCCGTTCGACCGCCCCCGCCACGCGACCCACGAATAGGCTTGCGATGATGGCTGTGACCGCTCCAAACATCGCAAGCGTCACAAAGATCGCGCCCAGCCCAATCGCTATCCGGGCGAGCCAGTCCAGCCATCCGGTCCCGAACACCGTCACATGCCCCAGAACCGCCGCCAACCCAAACCACACGCCCAGCAGGAAGATGGCCGCCCCGGCGCCGCTGATCGCCACAACGCCCAGCAGTGCTCGATCGCGCAATTGCGCGATCGCCCTTATGGCGGCCTCCATCATGCTTGGACTCCCTCTAGGTGAGGAGTTCGACCGGCCTCTGCCCATAGGGCGTCAGGTCACGCGAAAGTTCCTGAACTGCCAGGGATCCTCTACGTCCGTATCTTCGCTAAACAATACGCCGCGATCAACGAGCGGCGTCCAGTCGCTGTAGACGCCAACAACGGGGCCGAGATAGGGCATTTGCAGATCGAGAACCTCCCGGAAATCGACTTCATCTGCTTCGATAATGCCTTCGTTCGGATGCCTAAGCGCCCAGATCATGCCCGACAAAGCAGCTGAGGTGACCTGTAGGCTGGTGGCGCTGTTATGCGGAACATTCCGCCTTGCCTCGCCGATCGATAGTTGCGACCCCAGCCAATAGGCGCCCCGCGCATGACCCATCAGTAGAACGCCAAGCTCATCTGTTCCATCCACGATATCGTCCATCAACAGCCGCTGCTCCGGTTGTTGCCGCCAGTTACGCCCGGCGAATTCATGGATCGACAGAACGGCGTCATCGCAGGGATGGTAGGCGTAATTGACGGTCGGTCTATACTCCGGCTGTTCCCCGCTTCCCACAGTCAAATAATCCGCGATGGAAATCGCCTCATTATGGGTAATGAGGAAGCCGTGGAATGGACCCGCCTTCGGCGTCCAGGTTCGCACCCGCGTGGAGGCGCCGGGACGACTTAAATATATACCCGCGCGGGATCCGCTATTATGCCTGTGGCCGTCGAATGGAAGTGCTTTTTCATGCGTGCCCCAGCCAAGCTCCGCGGGTTGGCAGCCTTCGGCGATGAAGCCATCGATCGACCAAGTGTTGATAAATTCGCCCGGACGCTTGCGGATATTCGATTTCTGGGTATCGCGCTCGGCGATATGGATGACCTTCACACCCAAGGCCTGAGCCAGCTTCGCCCAGTCCGCGCGCGTAGAAGGCGTGTCGGTCTTTAGGCCGGTATCGTTGGCGATATCCAGAAGCGCCTGTTTCACGAGATGAGACACCATCCCCGGATTGGCGCCATGAGTCAGAACGGCCGTCGGGCCGCCGGGGAAGCGTGCTTTTAACGCCAGAGCGGATTCGCGCAGTGCGTAATTCGTGCGGTCGGCCTCCGATAACGTCGGATCGGTATAGCCGCCGGGCCAAGGCTCCGTGCACGTGTCGAGATAAAGCGCGCCCTTTTCCTGGGCAAGCTCGATTAGCGCCAAGGACGAGACATCGACTGAGAGGTTAAGTATGAAATCGCCCGACCGGACGATCGGTTCAAGAATAACGCGGTAATTCTTGGGTGTGATGGGCTCAACAACGAAGCGTATGCCATAGTCCGCGGCCTCTTCGCCGCCCCAATCTTCGGCTGTGATTATCGTGATGCGGGACGGCTTTATATCGATATGCCGCAAGATTAAGGGCAAAATGCCTTGGCCGATCGACCCAAAGCCGATCATCACGAGGCGGCCGTCAAACTTGGCGAGGATTTTTTTTTCTTGGCTCAATTTGTCTCTCCAGTCTAACGACAATTGCTTCGCGACCGGCGACACAGCCGTTGCGAAGCATTATTGAACGGGAGAGGGGAATTACAGATGCGGAAACGGTTTGTCTAGACCCGTTCGAGCATCAGCTTTTTAATCTCCGCGATAGCCTTGGCGGGATTGAGTCCCTTTGGGCAGGTCCGCGTGCAATTCATGATCGTGTGGCATCGGTAAAGCCGAAAAGGATCCTCCAGCGCGTCCAGCCGCTCGCCGGCCGCCTCGTCGCGGCTGTCGGCGATCCAGCGATAGGCCTGAAGCAGGATCGCTGGCCCAAGATAGCGGTCGCCGTTCCACCAATAGCTGGGGCAGGCCGTGGTGCAGCAGAAGCACAGGATGCATTCATAAAGACCGTCCAGCTTTTCCCGCTCGGCCGGACTTTGCAGACGCTCGCGCGACGGCGGGGCGCTTTCGGTCCGCATCCAGGGTTCGATCGAGGCATACTGTGCGTAGACATGCGTTAGGTCTGGCACCAAGTCCTTTACCACCGGCATGTGCGGGAGAGGATAAATCCTGACATCGCCCTTAACGTCCTCGATCGGCTTTGTGCAGGCCAGCGTGTTGGCGCCGTCGATGTTCATAGCGCAGCTACCGCAAATGCCTTCGCGGCAGCTGCGGCGAAAGGTTAGGGTCGAATCGACGTTGTTCTTGATGTGGATCAGCGCATCTAGAACCATCGGTCCGCAATTGGCGAGATCGATCGGGTATTCATCGAGTTGCGGATTCTTGTCGTCATCCGGCGACCAGCGATAAATCTTGAAGAGTTTATGCTTCTTGGGAGCCGCTGGCCCGACGTGTTTTTTTCCGGGCCTGACCTTGGAATTGGCAGGTAACGTGAATTCAGCCATGATTCTCTCAATAAACGCGCTTCTTGGGCGGGAACGTCTGCACGTCGTTAGTCATTGTATAGAGATGGACGGGGCGGTCGCCGAGCGTGGGCTGGCCGTCGTCGTCGACCCAGACGGTCGAATGCTTCATCCATTCATGGTCGTCGCGATCAGGGTAATCCTCGCGCGCATGCGCGCCGCGGCTTTCCAGCCGTGAGACCGCCGGGGCGAGGGTCGCGACAGCCTGCGACATCAAATTGTCGAGCTCCATGGCCTCGACCAGATCGGAATTCCAGATCAGCGAGCGATCCGCCACCTGGATATCCGGCCGCTTTCGCCAGGCCGCCTGCATCAGGTCGTAACCCTCCTGCAAGACCTCCCCGGTGCGGAAGACGGCGCAATTGTTCTGCATGATCCTTTGCATCTCGAGCCTCAGCTGCGCCGCGCGCGTGGTTCCCTTGGCGTTGCGGAAGCGGTCTAGCCGGGCCAGCGCCTTATCCGTCGCGGCTTGCGGCAGCGGCGCGTGGGCCGATCCCTTCTTGACGGTATCGGCCGCGAAATGACCGGCGGCGCGCCCAAAGACTACGAGATCCAGCAGAGAGTTCGAGCCGAGTCGGTTGGCCCCG
Organism: Alphaproteobacteria bacterium; assembly: GCA_903970575.1. Lineage (GTDB taxonomy): Bacteria > Pseudomonadota > Alphaproteobacteria > BOG-932 > Roseiterribacteraceae > BOG-932. The sequence continues at coordinate 611 of CAJCJC010000432.1, read as the reverse complement.
TGGACGGAGACGCACGCCGCTTCGCCGATCGCCTGCAGGCCCGGCACGGTCTGGTCTTTGTCGGCGTCAGTTGGGTTCAGCACCTGCGTTCGGTAATTCGTGGGGATGCCCCCCATGTTGTAATGCACCGTCGGCAATACCGGGATCGGTTCTCTTGTCACGTCGACTCCGGCAAAAATCTTCGCGGTCTCGGCGATGCCGGGCAGGCGTTCATGAATGATCGCCGCGTCCAGATGCTCGAGATGCAGATGGATATGGTCCTTAAGCGGACCAACGCCCCGTCCCTCGCGGATTTCGATCGTCATCGAGCGGCTGACCACGTCGCGGCTGGCGAGGTCCTTCGCTGAGGGCGCATAGCGCTCCATGAAGCGCTCGCCCTCGCTATTGGTGAGATATCCGCCCTCGCCGCGCACACCCTCCGTGATCAGGCAACCGGACCCATAAATGCCGGTGGGGTGGAATTGTACGAATTCCATGTCCTGTAGCGGGAGACCGGCGCGCAGAACCATCGCGTTGCCGTCGCCTGTGCAGGTATGCGCGGATGTGCAGGAGAAATAGGCCCTGCCATAGCCGCCGGTCGCCAGCACGGTGGTGTGGCCGCGGAAGCGGTG
>CAJCJC010000431.1 GCA_903970575.1 Alphaproteobacteria bacterium | reverse complement strand
CCAGCTTCCGCCGCGCGCGCGGCCGCCGCCACGGCAATTGGCGCATGCGCGGACCCGATTTCTAACATGCCCCCGCTTTCAAACAGGCCGAAGACCGCCATGGTGCTGGCCGCCGGTCTCGGCGAGCGGATGCGCCCGCTGACGCTTGAAACCCCCAAGCCGTTGCTGCGGGTTGGCGGACGCGCCTTGATCGATTGGACGCTCGATCGCTTCGCGGCGGCGGGCATTCGGCGCCTCGTCGTCAATACGCACTATAAGGCCGACATGCTGGAGCGGCACCTTAAGGGCCGGGTCGACCTCGATATTGCCATCTCCCATGAGCCGGAGCGACTGGAAACCGGCGGCGGCGTTACGCGCGCGCTCGGCTTGCTTGGCGACGAGGCGTTCTACGTGGCGAACTCCGACAGCGTGTGGCTCGACGGACCGACGCCGGCCCTCGATCGCCTCTCCGCGACCTGGGATCCGGATCGAATGGACGTCCTGCTGCTGCTGATGCCCGCGCCGCGTAGCGAGCTTTATGAAGGTCCCGGCGATTTCATGATGGATTCCGCCGGTCGCCTGACATTCCGGCCGGAACGCCGCATCGCGCCCTATGTCTATTCCGGCCTTCACATCACCCACCCGCGCCTCTTCGCGGATGCGCCGCAAGGATCGTTCCGGCTGACGCGGCTTTGGCGCAAGGCGGAAGCCGATGGTCGGCTGTTTGGGCTTGTGCATGACGGCGCCTGGTTTCATGTGGGCGCCCCTGACGCGCTGGCGGCGGCGGATAGTCATCTCGATCCGCGCAATGCGCGCTGGCTGGAACGGTGACGACGCCGCGCGTCTACACCATCAAAGCCGGCGTCGCCTTCGCCGACGCCCTTGCCAGCGGCCTTTACGATCGCGCCGCGGGGGATCCTCTCGCGCTCGCGCGGACCACCATAATATTGCCGACGCGGCGCGCCGCGCGCGCGGTGACCGAGGCGTTTTTGCGGGTGACCGACGGTAAGGCTTTGCTGTTGCCACGGCTGCTGGCGCTGGCCGAACTGGAGGCCGATCGGGACAACATCACCACCCTTGATATGGGCGCCCCCGATCTGCCCGCCGCGATCGACCCGTTGCAACGTCAACTCATGCTGGCGCGGCTTGTCATGGCCCGCCGCGGCGATTTCGCCGTGACGCCGGATCAGGCTTTACGCCTGGCCCAGGCGCTGGCCGAGCTGATCGACGAAGTACATACCGAAGGGATCGACTTCGCCAAGCTCGCGGACCTCGCGCCGGAAAGTTTCGCGGACCATTGGGGACAGACTGTCGAATTTCTGCGCATTGTCACCGCGTTCTGGCCGGATATGCTGGCGGAGCGGGGCATGGTCGATCCGGCGCTCCGGCGGGTTCTGGCGCTCAAAATGCGCGCCGCCCTGTGGCTGGCGGCGCCGCCGGCCGATCCCATGCTGGCGGCGGGTTTCATCTCCGCCGACCCGGCCCTTTCCACCGTGATCGCCGCCGTGGCGCGTCTGCCGCAAGGCGCCGTCGTGCTGCCCGGCCTCGATCAGGATCTCGATAACGAGGGTTGGGACGAGATCGAGCCCCATCACCCCCAATTCGGGCTCAAATCCCTGCTCGAACGCATCGGGGTCGGTCGCCTGGATGTCGCGCCGTGGCCCTCGGCGATATCGGACACATCGCCAAGGGCGCGCCTGCTGTCCGAAGCCCTAAGGCCCGCCGCCACGACCGATCGATGGCGGTCCGGCGCGCCGGTCGCGGCCGCCGCCCTCGATGGACTAATCAGGGTCGATTGCGAGACGGTGGGGGAGGAGGCCGAGATCATCGCGCTGGCCATGCGACGGGCCCTGGAAACTCCAGGCCGCACCGCCGCCCTGGTCACGCCCGATCGGTCGCTCGCCCGCCGGGTCGCCGCCGCGCTGAAGCGCTGGCATGTCGAGGTCGACGATTCCGCCGGCCGCGCGCTGGGCGAGACGCCCATCGGAATCTGGCTTCGGCTGGTGGCGGATTGCGTTGTGGGCGGTTTCGCGCCGCGACTGCTCCTCGCCATGCTGAAGCATCCTTTGGCGGCCGCTGGCCTGAAGACCGAGGAGCTGCGCCATCGCGTGCGTCTTCTGGAACGATCGGTTCTGCGTGGGCCGCGGCCCGGGCCCGGCATCGCCGGCCTTAAGGCCGCTTTGTCGCGCGCGCCGGACTCCGCGTTCGAAAACTCGCGTGAAAAGCAGCTGCTCCAAAACCTTCTGGACGATCTGGACGCGCGCATGAGGCCGTTCGCCGCACTCGTCGCGAGAGGCGGCGGCGATCTGGAAACGCTGCTGACGCGTCACGCCGAGGCGGCGGAGGCCCTGGCGACGACGGCCGACGAGCCCGGCGGGATGCGTCTGTGGCGCGATCAGGACGGAGAGGCGGCGGCCGATCTGATCGCCCGGCTCTGCGAACCCAGCGACCATGGACTTCCCGATATCCCGGCGGATCGCTTTCCCGCGATGCTGGGCGCCCTGATGCAGGCCGTGACGGTCCGCCCGCTTTATGGCGTTCATCCGCGATTATCGATTTGGGGCCTGATCGAGGCGCG
>CAJCJC010000430.1 GCA_903970575.1 Alphaproteobacteria bacterium | reverse complement strand
CTATGAGCAGGATGGCCCTTAGCTCCGAACAGGTTGACGAATTGGCAAAGCTGGCGGCGCTGCCGGATGACCGGATCGATACGATCGATATTCCCGAAGCGCCCGCGGAGAACTGGATTCACGCCAAACGCGGCGACCTCTATCGGCCATTGAAGCGGCCGGTCACTTTGCGGCTGGACGCGGACGTTTTGGCCTGGTTCAAGGAGCATGCGGAAAATGGCGGCTATCAGACCGAGATAAACCGTGTTCTTCGCAGACATGTGGCGGCGGCCGAGAAGCGGTAGGTCTAGGGGCCTTAGTTGTGTTTCTAAAGATCAACCCAGCGATCATGCCTCGCCCTGCGCTCCTCGCGGTAGTTGGTAATCTCTAGCCGCACCCCATCGGGATCGACGAAGAAAGTCGCGCGATAATCCGGTGCGTATTGGGTATAAAGCGCTGGCTCAGTCGCTAGAATCCCCGCCTCGCGCAGCGCGGACGCCGCTTCAGCGACATCTTCGGCGCTGTCGACGCGCAGGCACAGATGGTGCAGGCCTGGCGCATAGGGATTATGCTGCCCATCGCCGCACGCCGGCCGGATCACTAAGCCGAAATGCCGGTTGAAGTACTGGATATGGGGGTCGCCGCCGAGCTCGAATGCATTCTTCCGGAAGCCGAAAACATTCATAACGCGATCGTAGAATTTCTCGGACGCGCGGAGATCGGACACGGCGATATAGATGTGATCGATGCCGATGATTTCAGGCACAACTCGCCAAGCCCGTGTTTAACCGTGAGGCGGGGTTCACTCCGCGTGGCTCCCCACCAGCACTTCGCGTTTGCCGACATGGTTGGCGGTGGAGATGACGCCTTCCTTTTCCATCTTCTCGATCAGCTTGGCGGCCTTGTTATAGCCGATGCCGAGATGGCGCTGGACGAAGCTGGTCGACGCCTTGCCTTCGCGGGCGACGATCGCGACCGCTTGATCGTACAGCGCGTCGCCTGTCCCGCCGCCCTCTTCCGCGCCCAGCGCCATCGACATGTCGTCCAGATCGTCGCTCTCGGTCACCTCGTCGACATAGTCGGGTTCGCCCTGCGTCTTCAGATAGGCGACCACCTTTTCGACCTCCTGGTCGCGTACGAACGGGCCGTGGACGCGGGTGACGCGGCCGCCGGCCGCCATGTAGAGCATGTCGCCCTGCCCCAACAGTTGCTCCGCGCCGGATTCGCCGAGGATGGTGCGGCTGTCGATCTTGGAGGTGACCTGGAAGGAGATTCGGGTCGGGAAATTGGCCTTGATCGTGCCGGTGATGACGTCGACCGACGGGCGTTGGGTCGCCATGATCAAATGGATGCCGGCGGCGCGCGCCATCTGCGCCAGACGCTGGATGGCGCCCTCGATCTCCTTGCCCGCGACCAGCATGAGATCGGCGAACTCGTCCACCACCACCACGATATAGGGGAGTTCCTTGAGGTCGATCGGCTGATCCTCGAACACCGGCTTGCCGGTGTCGGCGTCGAATCCGGTTTGCACCTTGCGCGACAAAAGCTCGCCATTTTCCCGGGCCTCGCGCAGCCGCTGATTGAAGCCCTCGACGTTGCGCACGCCGAGCTTTGACATGGCGCGATAACGGTCCTCCATCTCCCGCACCGTCCATTTCAGCGCGACCACCGCCTTTTTAGGCTCGGTCACGACCGGGGCCAGCAGATGGGGGATGCCCTCGTAAACCGATAGCTCCAGCATCTTGGGATCGACCATGATGAAGCGGCAGCGTTCGGGCGGCAGGCGATAGAGCAGCGACAGGATCATGGTGTTGATCGCGACCGACTTGCCCGATCCAGTCGTGCCCGCGACCAGCAGATGGGGCATGCGGGCCAGATCGGCGATTACCGGAAGGCCGCCGATATCCTTGCCCAGGATCAGCGCCAGCTTGGACGGTCCAGTCTGATAGGCCTCGGTGGACAGCGTCTCGCGCATATAGACGGTTTCGCGTTTCTGGTTCGGCAGTTCGATTCCGATGACGTTGCGCCCCGGCACCACGGCCACGCGCACCGCGATGGCGCTCATCGACCGGGCGATATCGTCCGCCAACCCGATAACCCGCGAGGATTTCGTGCCGGGAGCGGGTTCCAGCTCGTAGAGGGTCACCACCGGACCCGGGCGGATATTAACGATCTCTCCCTTAACGCCGAAATCGGACAGGACGCCGGACAGCATCTCGGCGTTGCGGCGCAGGAAATCGTCGTTCAGTTCCGGCGAGCGCTGGCCGGGTTCGGGATTCTGCAACAGGTCGAGCGGCGGCAACATGTAATCCGACGGCTCGGGCAGGTTGAGCGCCGTCTGGCGTGGGTCCGCGACCTCGACCTTCCGGGCAGCGCCGCTGATGCGCGGGGGTTTGCGTTCCGCCACCGGCGAGGGGGCGAGCGCACCGATTACCGGGTCCAGCCGGGCCTGCCGGCGACGCGGCGACAGCTCTTTCTCCGGGGCCTCATGGCGCGCTCGGGCGCTTGACTCCGAGGGTTGGTCGCGCCGGGCGGCGCGAATGGCGCCGATCCGGCTGGTTCCCAGGGACAGCGCGCGGGCCGTCCATCCAAACCCGGCGCGCCAAAGACGCCAGCTGACGCAGAACGCGGCCGAGAGCAGCACCATCGCCAAGACGGCCAGAACAGCCCAGGCGAGCCACGGCGCGACGGGTCCAAGAGCTGGTCTGAGGGCATCGGCCGCGATCCGCAACAGCGCCTGCCCGATTCCGCCGCCCATGCTGGCGGAGAGCGGCCAGGACGGGAAAGGCGGCAGCGGCGCCAACACGGCGGACGAAACGAGAAGGGCAGGCAGCAAGACCACGATCCGCCGCCAAAGGGGAAGCCTGGGGAAATGGCCAAGCATCCGCGCGCCCCAGGTCGCGATCGCCGCCGGCATCAGATAGGCGGCGAGCCCCAGAGTCTGAATGAAGAGATCCGCGAAATAGGACCCGGGCAAGCCAAGCAGATTGCTCGCGTGATGCGCAAATCGCGCAGGCATCGCGGAATTCCAGGATGGGTCGGTGGCGTGGAAGGTCGCCAGCGCCAGCATCAGCGCGACCGCGAGCGCGATTTGCGCAAGACCGACCAGTTCAAGAAGACGACGACCAAGAAACGCCTCCGCCTTGTCGGGAACGAGCCCTGCCAGCCGGAAGGATCTGCCCCGGGGCGCGTTGCGCGACAGCATGCGCACGGAGGAGGACGCCATACGCTAGACTCCTTTGGAAAGCAGTTCGGCCACGCGCGCCAAGGCCGGCGCCAGCACCGAATCGTCGTGGACCAATGCGAGACGGATGAAGTTATGGCCAGGATTGACGCCATCCACCTCCGCCCGACCGAGATAGGCGCCCGGCAGGGTGCGGATCGCCGATTCATCCCAGAGACGCTTGGCGGCGCGCTCGCCGTCGCCAGCGTCCAGCCACAGGAAAAAACCGCCGGGGGGTCTGTAGAAACCCTCAAAATCAGCCAGCGCCGCCTCGGCCAGATCGACCTTGGCGCGGTAGCTGTCGCGGATTTCGGCCGCGTGCGCCTCATCGGACCATAATTCGGTGGACGCGGCGAGGATGGGCAGAGGCGGCGCGCTGGACGCGTAGGTGCGCAGGCGCTGCATCAACGCAATGATTCGTCTGTCCCCGGCGATAAAGCCGGAACGCAGCCCGGCCGCGCTGGAGCGCTTCGAGAGGCTATGAAACACCACCAAATTCGCGAACGGGTCGTCGCCCTCGCCTACCCCCAGCGAAGCCGCCGCCTCGAGCGCCCCTGGAGGCGGCGCCTTATCCCAGATTTCGGCGTAGCATTCGTCCACCGCCAGGACGAAATCGTAACGCCGGGCCAGCCCCAGCGCGCGTTTCAGATAATCAAGATCGGCCACCGCGCCTTCCGGATTCGACGGCGTGCAAAGATATAAGAGCGCGGCGCGGGCCAGCAGTTCAGGCTTAAGCCGATCGAGGTCAGGCATAAAGCCGCCTTCCCGCCGCGACGCCAGGGGGACGATTTCGGCGCCGGCGAGAAACCCGGCGGCGCCGTAGGTGGCGTAGCTGGGGTTGGGGATCAGCACGGCGGCATCGTCGCGCCCCGTATCCTCGGCGGCGACCATCGCGATCTGGAAGAGGGCCTCGCGGGTGCCCTGCACCGGCAGGATCGCCTTGTCCGGGTCAACCAAACCAGGATGCAGACCATATCGCCGTGTGAGCCAAGCGGCGACGGCGGAACGAAACTCGGGCGTGCCGGCCACGGGCGGATAACGTCCCCAATCCCCGGCATGACGCGCTAGCGCCTCGGCCACCATGGGTGGCGGCGACGATTGCGGTTCGCCAACGGCGAGATTAAGCGGCTGACGCCCCGACCGCGGCCCGACCGGCCCCAGCAAGGCGGTCAATCGGGTGAAGGGATAATCGGTCATTCCGCTCAATCGAGCGTTCAACATCGCCGGGGAGTCCACTTACGTAATCAGCGGCGGATATTACGCGCGGACGCGATTCGGCACAAGCGATGCTTAACGATTCCAGATGTGTTCTGAGTGGGTTATCCGAGGCTGTTTCGACGCCGCATGAATTGCGTTCGTGAAACGCCCGGCGTTAGATCGGCTTTGTCGCCCCGATGAAGGCCGCGGCGATGAGAAGCGCGTAGAGAACGAGCGAGGCGATGGAGGCGATGTCGATCGCCCGGGCGATCTTGACCGGGACCGGCTTGCGGATCGCCGAGAGCTCGTCGAGCGCCGGCCTCAGCCGATGCATCGCCTCACCGATTTCAAGCGTCGGCAGAGGGATCAGCCCGAAGAGCGCCATCTTGAGCGCCAGCCATTTCCCCGTCAGTTGATCCCCCGAGAAAAGTTGATAGCCGCCATAGACGACGAACGCGGCCCCGCCCATCGCCATCAGCGCGCCCTCGACCTTGCGCAGCATCTGCGCGCGCGCGGTCTCGGATTCGCGTGGGACCATCCAGACGAAGGCGACCCAGGCAAGCGTCAGCAGCCAGACCGATGCGAGCCAGGCGCCCTTGACCGGCGATCCCCAGCTTTGCGCCAACGTAAGCCCGACCGCGGGGGTGAGCGCGAAAGCGGTGCGCGGAATGCGGTCCAGCCGCATCGCGAGCCTGAGCGTGAAGCCCCGGTGCTCGGGATCGAGCTTGGGCGACCTTGCCTGCCGCAGAAGCGCCAGAACGCCCAAATGGCCACCGAACCATCCGGCGAACAGCAGGACGTGGAGGAAAATCAGAACGGTATAAAAATCCATGCGCGATCCGCCGTGCTCGAGACTCGGATCATGCCCGAGAGTTCAAATAATTCTAATGGGCGTTTCCGATCCGTGCCATCCACGCCAAAGGCGTTTCGGACGGATTTATTGAAATTTCCCGACTGGAACCTGAGCCTGGCCGACGCCGTTAACCCATAACTACGGCCATTTTATGGCTTAAAGGCCGCGATAAGAGGCGGGCCGCAATGCATATTTCGCGGACCGGCGCCCTTGCGCGTTGGCTGACCGGCGCCGAACTAAACGTAAGGCCACGCGCGCCGATCGCTCGCAAGGATGCGATCGCGCATGGCATACAACATGGAGCGTACGGATGTACAAGCAGAGAATAATCGGCGCGCGCGCATCGGCCCTGTCCGCGAGCGCGGCGGCGCTGGCGTTATGCGTGGGTTTCGGCATGGCGGCCGACGCCGCGAAAGCCGCGGAATTCGCCCCCAGCTTCGCGCCCCTGGTCGATCAGGTACGCGGCGCGGTGGTTAATATTTCCACCACCGAATTGCAGCAAAAGGGCGGCGACGATTCGGAAGAAGGCTCGGACGATCAGCAGAATCAGATGAACGAGTTCATGCGGCGGTTCGGCATGAACCCCAATACGCGGCAATTCCATTCCGGCCCCGTCAAAGCGCTGGGTTCGGGCTTTATCATCGACCCGTCGGGCTATGTCGTGACCAATAATCACGTCGTGCGGAACGGGACGGACATCAAGGTGACGCTCCAGGATGGAACGACCCTGAACGCCAAGGTGGTGGGCACCGACCCCGTCGGCGACCTCGCGGTCCTGAAGGTCGACGCAGGGCATCCGCTGCCCAGCGTTTCGTTCGGCGACAGCAATAAGGCGCATGTGGGCGACTGGGTGATATCAGTCGGCAATCCGTTCGGATTGGGGGGCACCGTCACCGCCGGCATCGTCTCGGCGAGCGGACGCGACGTGCCGAGCGAGGACAGGTCGGCCTATGTCGATTACCTCCAGGTCGACGCGCCGATCAATCAGGGCAATTCCGGAGGCCCGACCTTCAATGAAGAAGGCCAAGTTATTGGCATCAACACCGCGATCTATTCGCCTAATGGCGGGGGCAGCGTCGGCATCGGCTTCGCC
>CAJCJC010000429.1 GCA_903970575.1 Alphaproteobacteria bacterium | reverse complement strand
CATTCAAGCCCGCCGCCGCCCCCGGCTCTGTCTCGGCCCTTCCGGCGCCGGCCGATATTCAACGCATCGTCGACGACCGGGTCGTGACCTATCGCGACAGCGTCGGCCTGATCGTCGGCGTGATCGATCCCGCCGGTCGTGCGCTGTATGCCCGTGGGCCGGCGTCGATCGGCAACGACGACCCGGTTGACGGGAATACTATTTTTGCAATCGGCGGCGTGACCAAGGTGTTCACCGGCCTATTGCTAATGGACATGGCGCATCGGGGGCAGCTCTCGCTCGCCGATCCGGCGCAGAAATACATGCCGGCAGGCATTACGCTCCCCAGCCGTAATGCACGGCCGATCACGCTGCTCGATCTCGCCACCCACACGTCCGGCCTGCCACGCATGCCGGCCAATGTCGATGTCACGAACCTGAACGATCCCAACGCCGGCATGACCGCCGATCAATTCCTGCGATCCGTTCAGGCCTATGAGCTCACCCGAGATCCTGGCGCGGCGTATGAGTTATCCGACGCCGGCTATAATCTGTTGGGCCTCGTGGAAGAGAAAATGGGTGGCTCGGATTACGAGACGCTGCTCAAATCCCGTATTTTCGCGCCGCTTCATATGGATCATACGCGCATAGGCCATTCCCTGGCGGATAAGGATTTGATGTCGGCAAGTTACGACGACCATCTACGGCCCGTCACACAATCGGCGCCGCCCACGCTTCCCGGCGCGGATGGACTGCTGTCGACAGCGAGCGATCTGCTGAATTTTCTGGCCGCCAATCTTGGCCTTGCGGCCTCGCCTCTTGGCCCGGCGATGGCGGATATGTCGCGAACCCAGCGCCCTACCCAGTTTTCAGAGCTGAAGGTCGCGATCGGTTGGCACGTGGCGACGCTGAACGGCGTCCAAATCGTTTGGGAGAATGGTCGCACGAATGGCTCCCGCGCCTTCATCGGGTTTGCGCCAAAAACCCGCACGGGCGTGGTCGTCCTGTCGAACGCCGCCAATACGATCGATGATATTGGCGTCCATATCCTCGACAAAGACACGCCGCTTAGAACTCTGCATCGGGAGACGCCGGTCAGCCCTTCGGTCTTCGACAATTATCTCGGATATTACCAAGTCAGCGACACGTTCAGATTGGTGGTGACCCGAGATGGAAACCGGCTCTTCATTCAGCCGACGGGGCAGCCACGAGCCGAATTGTTCGCGGAAAGCGATGGAAAATTTTTTCTGCGCGTCGTGGATGGTCAAGTGGTGTTTAAGACCGATAGCAGCGGACGCGCTCAAAGCCTGGAGTTGACGCAGAATGGCAAGACGGTGACGGCTCAGCTCATCCGATAGTCAAGCCGCGACGGGCGCTGGTATGGTTGCCGTGCTTTTTTCGGCCGAAGACCGCAAGAGCCGTCAAGCCCGCCCCCAGCAGCGCGAGGGAAGACGGTTCGGCCACTTTGGCGGACCGCGGCACATAGGCAAACGACGTGATGTTATAGCCGCTACTCTGTTCCGTCACTGTGTACCCTTTTCCGGCGCTGTTGGCGCCCGCGATCAGTTCGCCCGTCAGCGATCCTCCGCCGCCGACCGTGACATTGCTGTTGGGGACCAGAATGGTTCCAAGCGTGGTGCCCCCGGTAATTGAAACGGTTTGGCCCGTGCCTTCGATATTGAAAATGATGTCCGCCGCCGTGGCGCCGCCCTGGAGCTGCATCGTCACATTGGATAGTGAGAACGCGCCCGTGACGTTGATGATGTATTTCGCCCCGGTATAGCCGTTGTCGTTGAAGGTAAAGGTGCCGTTGGTTAGGCTCACCGAACTGATGTCCAGAACGTTCTCGCTTAGATTGGTCACCGCCGATAAGACATAGGTGCTGCCAGATCCCTGAATGCTGAAGCCGGCCGTGGCCGCGAGCGCCCCGGCGTTCGACGACGCAGTAATCGCGCTGGAGACCGCCCCGCTCATGCTTTGATTAACCGACCCTGCGGTCGTGTAGGTGCCAGAGTCAGACCATTGACCCCCCGAACCGCTGCCGTCGTAATAGGTCGTTCCGGACTGCGAATTGGCGCCGGATATTTTGACGTTATACCCTGCCGCAAGTCCCAGATTGCCGGTGAGCTTGAAGGCGCCGCCGATGACCGTGGTTTCATTGACGCCGGTAAAAAGACCATAACCGGTCGCCGTTCCAAGCGTGATAGGGGTTGCCGTAGCCCATGCATCGCTCACGCATGTCAACGAACCGCATATCAACGCCACGACCGCCCCGAGGCTCAAGACGCCAAGACGAAATAGGTTCTCGCGCTCAATTACTCCCGAACGTCGCGCTAAGTGACGACGCGTCGCGCTTGCTAAAGAGCTGTGTTTCAATATGGCGTTCATAAAAGTCATCGGACCCAATCGGAGTCGATCTTGGTAAAACGCGCCAAAATCATTGAAATTCGCTATCGATAGATGATTCGCTCTACCGCACCCAACATAGACAGGCTTTGTATAGTTTGCGTCTCCTATATTAACGCCAGAACGGAGAAATGGTTCCATCTAGATAATAATCACACTGATGGCGTGTGATTATTAAGCGCCATATTAATACTGCGTTATACTGTGAGTTGATGGATTTGATTGAGGGTTTGGCGCCAAGCGACTTGACTGGTGGCTCGGGGGGATTGCCCCTGGGAAACGAGGGCGCGTCTCGGCGTGCGAAGTCCGTCGATCTTGAATCGGCTACGGGCGTCGGACGCGTTTTCTCAAGTCCTCGTCAGCGACTACAGGCGCAGGCTCAAGAAGGCGGAATTTCACTCGCCCATGGATCCCCGTCAGTCGACGGGCTATCTGGCCGGCGGGGGTTATCGCCGGCGCACGCCAGCGGTCCGCCGTAAAAAGTCCGGGCTAGATCAGGCTGGCGGCGCGGAGCATGCGTTCTCCATGCCCTTTTTCTTCCTTGCCGTTCTGGCGCAGCAAGCGCGCGGCTTCTTCATGGCCGAGATTCGTGGCCCAGCGATCGTAAAGCGCGTCTCCGGCCAATTCGGCCTGTGCAATGGCTTCCAAACGTTCCTTATTCACCACCATATCCTTGGGGACGGCATAGTAAGGATTGTCGGCGGGTTCGGGCACCGGAAAATCGACGCCGAAAACCAGTTTCAACGCGCGGTTGACGCGATGTGCGTGCGCCATTTCCTCCTGGCCATTCTTGGCGAAAATCGCCTTGACCTCCGCGTTCGCGGTCGCCTCGGCGAAGGCGCTATAGAAACCCTGGCCGGCTGCTTCGAGGCACACCATCAATTTCAGATCGTCGGCCGTCGGCGTGGTTACGCCATAAATATGTCGCGTCGCGCCGTCGACGGTTTGTGGCAGATGCTCGGGAAGAATGGACATGGAACGCCCCTATCGGCTGGCGCGCCGGGG
>CAJCJC010000428.1 GCA_903970575.1 Alphaproteobacteria bacterium | reverse complement strand
AATCCATCGGAACCACGATCATCGATTGCCGCGTATGGACCGGATTGTCCGGGTTGGTCACGCCCATCACGATCGCGATCGTGCAATTGGGATGGCTGGCGCCGGTGATGAACCATTTGCGCCCGTTGATCACATAGTCGTCGCCTCGCCGCGCGATCGTCGTCGCGATATTGGTGGCGTCGGAGGAGGCGACATCCGGCTCGGTCATCGCGAAACAGGAGCGAATTTCGCCCCGGAAAAGCGGGTTCAGCCATTTTTCCCGCTGGGCCGGCGTCGCGGCGATATTCAGCAGCTCCATATTGCCGGTATCGGGCGGGCCGCAATTGAACACCTCCGGCGCCCAGAACAGCCGCCCCATGATCTCGGCCAGCGGGGCGTATTCCAGATTGGAAAGCCCGGTTCCCGGTACGCCCTCCGGCAGATGCGGCAGGAACAGATTCCACAACCCCTCCGCCTTCGCCTTGGCCTTCAACGGCTCCAGAATTGCAAGCGGATAGGTTCCGGTTGCGTAAAGCCGATGCCACGGGATATTGGCCGGCACGACATGCTCGTCCATGAACGCCGTCAGCCTGGCCCGCAGCGCCTCGACCTTTTCCGAATACCCGAAATCCATCCGCCCTTGGCTCCCCCGCCTTCTCGTCATTCCGGATTCAGAGATTATTCGCCGGTAATTTCCGCGTCGGCATAACAGCCGGCGCACGATTTGGCGATTCTCGCGAAATTCTTCTCTGTAATTTTCGCGATCACTACACTACGGTCGCGCCAAGAGCGACAGCAAAATCGCGGTGGCCGAAATCGTGGGGGAAAAATTGGCTGAGCTGGACGATCTCGCGAAGCTGACGCGCCGCGTCGAGCGGATGGAGGATATCGAGGCGATCCGCCAGCTGAAGGCGCGCTATCTGAACGCCTGCGACCGGCAGGACCCGCTCGCGGTGCGCGCCTGCTTCGCCGATGGCGAGGTCTCGATCGAGGTGGGCCATCTGGGCGTCTACGATACGGCCGACGCTTTCGTCGCCATGTTCACCCAGGCCGGCTGCCATGATTTCGTGCTGGACAAGCACCAGGGCGGCAACGCCGAGATTGACATCGTCGGCGACAGCCACGCCAAGGCCCTGTGGTGCCTGGATTATCGCAACATCAACACGCGCGACCGCACGCTCACCCTGCTCAGCCTGCTTTACCACGACGAATACGAGAAGATCGGCGGCGCCTGGAAAATCCGCCGCACCCGTAGCGAATTCAAAACCGCCCTCCACTGCACCTACGCCGCCGGCATGTTGGAACCGCTCATCGCCGGCCATTCCGTGGCGGACGCGCCGCTGGCGAAGGCGCGATAATGCCACCTCGACCCGACGGAGAGAGGGAATCACTAAAGTCATTGCTAGAAGGAAAACATCATGACAGACGCATTATTCCCCGAAGGCGCGGCCCTGATCGTGGGCGGATCGGGGGGAATCGGGCGCTATGTGTGCCAGGAATTCGCCAATGCCGGAACTGACGTGGCGCTGACCTATAACAAGAATAAGGACGCCGCCGAGGAGGCCGCCGCCAAGATCGCCGCGACCGGCCGCAAGGCGACCATCCATCAGCTTTCGACCAGCGACGGCGACCGCGTCGCCCAAATGATGGCGGAGGTGGGTAAGGAACATGGCCGCATCCACACCGTGGTCTACGGCGCGGCGCCACTCACCGAACAGCTCTACATCTCCGAATTCACGCCGGAGCGCTGGCTAAAATCGATCGACCAGGAGGTCAACGGGTTTTTCCGCGTCGTCCACGCCTCGCTGCCGCTCATGAAAGCCTGGGGCGGCGGCTCCTATGTCCATCTGGGCTCGGCTGGCGATAGCTGGTGGCCGGAGAAGGATGGGTTGTCCGTCATCCCCAAGGCCGCGAACGAGGCCCTGATCCAGGGCATCGCCAAGGAAGAGGGCAAGCACAATATCCGCGCCAACACGGTTCTGGTCGGCGTGATCGAGGCCGGCATGTTCCTGGAACTCTCCCGCCAGGGCGTGTTCGACCAGAAATGGATCGACGAGACCCATAAGCTGCTGGCGCTGAAACGGTGGGGCAAGCCGGAGGAAATCGGCTATGCCTGCGTGTTCCTCGCCTCCAACAAGGCGCTCTACGTCACCGGCCAGAAAATCTCCGTCTCCGGCGGCTTCGGCGTTTAGCCGTGCCGGCCGGGCGTATGTTCGGCGATCTCGTGCAAATCCTGCTCGACAAGCAGGATTTGCACGAACTGGTTTTGACCTATTGCCGCGCCGTGGACCGCCGGGATTACGCGCTGCTCCGCTCCCTCTACCATGATGACGCCATCGACGATCACGGCGCCATGTTCAAGGGCGGCCCGGACGATTATGTCGCCTGGCTGCCGGGCGCGATGGCGATGTGGGAGACCACCGTGCACAGCCTCTCCAACTGCCTGTTCAAGATCGACGGCGATGCGGCCGAGGGTGAGCTTTACGCCGTCGCCTATCACCGCGCCCCGCCGCCCGACGCGCGGGAGATCGCGATCGGCGGCCGCTATCTGGACCGGTACGAAAAGCGCGACGGCGCGTGGAAATTCCACCGCCGCGCCCTGGCGCTGGACTGGTGTAACGTTCGCGACGTGAACCCGGCGGATTACGAAACCTTCGCGGCGGGCGCGGTAATTGGGCGGCCTGATGCGGGGGATGCTTCGTATGTTGCGTTGGGGATGTTTGGGCGGGATCAGGCGTGACGCCAAAACTGCACGAGAGTCCATACTCCAATTCCGACCGCGCTTTGACCTGATTGGTGGCGGCCGCTGGGCAAGGTACGATCTGAGGTCCAAAACCTGAGCTTAGGATTGAGCATGCAGCCTTCCATCACCTGGGTAGCCCGACTGTTCGTTGTGGCCTCATGTTGCGCTGGACCCGCATTCGCGGACGATAAAGGTCCAGTGCGGTTCGACCTGATCTGTAACGGCATGATGGACCATACAACGTGGAATGGACACATTTCGAAAACTTTTACGACGCGCTTTCGCGTGGATTTGAAGAGCAACGCGTTTTGTACCGAGGATTATTGCGGAGCTTTCACTCAGCAGGATGGGCCAAAACTCGTGTATCATTGCAAAGCTGTTCCGGGTCAGGTGTGCGGCGCCGATCCCGATTCCACGGGTGGCCCATTTATACACAACGACGATTTTGTCATTGATCGTTCCAGCGGTTCGTTTCACCGAACGTCTTCCGGAAGCGAGGGTGACATAGCACCAACATCATTTAGCGAATCCTATTCGGGCGATTGCGTGATTTCGCCGTTCACTGGCCTGTCGAAATCTAAAGGAGCGCCAAAGTAATTATCGTTTAATTATATAAGTTCATCATCAATACCAT
>CAJCJC010000427.1 GCA_903970575.1 Alphaproteobacteria bacterium | reverse complement strand
TCCTATGCCGCGGCCTATGTTTTCGAGAGCAAGCAGAATCCAGCCCTGAATCTCGGCAGCGTCATTCTTGAGGGGAGCAAATCGGGAGCCGCGGCGGCTGGCGTTTGGGCGGCCCATCGGCTCCTGCCCCTCAACATCGCGGGTTATGGACAGTTGATTGGGCGCAGTGTCGCCGGTGCCGCGCATTTCGCCAAGGCGCTCGAGACCGTCCGCGAATTCTCGGTCGCCGGACGGACGATCGTCTGCGAACCCATGTTGACTGGACAGGATTTCAACGTGGTCTGCATGGCGTTCAACTTCAAGGGCAACGCCGATCTTGCTGTGATGAACGACCTCAACGCAAAAATCTATCATGCCTCCTCATATGAGAACGGTCCACTTTATGGGGACGACTGGATCACGTCGCACACTGAGCTTGCCCACGAATCATACGGCGACGCGCCGAAGGCGTTCGTCGGGCGGCTAGGGATTCCCGGCGCAGAATGGGACCGCATCCATAGCGTGTATGTGCTGCGATGCTGCGTGTTGCATCCTTGGATCGTGAAGGTCGCCACTTATCCCGAGAGCTGGCAGTCCTATCTCGAAATCATGAAAGAAGAGATCGGGATCATCATCTCGACGTGAGCTGCCGCGCGCGGACGAATCGCTAGAGTAAATGGAGATGGACGGGCCACGGGTCGGAAAGGCAAACGTGGCGCTAGCGACGGATGCCGCGAGTCCTCCAGAGGCCTTGCGTGAGGTCGCAGCGTCCAAGACCGGAAACCTCTCGCGCGGACTGCAAGACCGCCAGGTGCAATTCATCGCCATCGGCGGTGCGATCGGCGCCGGCCTGTTCCTCGGGGCGGGCGAAGCAATCCACAAGGCGGGACCCGGTCTCCTTCTGGATTATGCCGTCAGCGGCATGATCGTCTTCCTGATCGCCCGCGCGCTGGGGGAACTGGCGGTCTATCGGCCCGTCTCCGGGTCTTTCGCATCCTACGCGACTGAATTCATCGGCCCATGGGCGGGCTTCCTTACCGGCTGGTCATACTGGCTCAATTGGGTTCTGGCGGGAATCGCCGAGATCAGCGCGATCGGAATATATTTCCATTATTGGTTTCCCCACCTTCCCCAATGGATTCCGGCGCTGTGCGCCGTAGCGGTTCTTTATACCGCGAACATGATCGCGGTGCGGGTCTATGGCGAGATCGAATTCTGGCTGGCCTTGATCAAGGTCATCACCATCTTGGCCTTGATAGCCATGGGCTCTGTGATGATCCTCTTTGGCGTATGGGGTGCGCACGGTATCGCCAATTTCTCCAATCTTTGGGCGCATGGTGGATTCTTCCCAAATGGATTTAGCGGCCTTTTGTTGGCGCTGCCGATCGCCGTATTCGCGTTCGGCGGCACGGAAATTCTGGGCCTGACCGCCGGAGAAACCAAAGATCCCGGCAAATCGCTGCCCAAGGCGTTCAACGGGGTCGTCTATCGAATCCTAATATTCTATATCGGCGCGCTCCTGGTCATCATGACACTCACGCCATGGGACCAGCTCGATCCCACGGCGAGTCCGTTCGTCACGGTTTTTGCCCGCACTGGCCTGCCGGCCTCCGGGGCGATCATCAATTTCGTGATCATTTCGGCGGCGGTGTCGTCGTGCAATAGCGGCATGTTCGGAACCAGCCGGATGCTTTACGCGATGGCTTGCGCGAAGCAGGCGCCAGGATTCCTGGCCCGTGTGAACGCGCGCAAGGTGCCGAGCCGTTGCTTGGCGGTATCGGTCGCGATGATGCTCGTCGGCGTCCTGCTCAACTATCTGATGCCCGCCGAAGTGTTCACCTACGCCATTACGGGCGTACTGGCATTCCTCATCTGGACCTGGGCCATCATCATCATCTCGCATTTGGCCTATCGGCGGGCCGTTCGCGCCGGAACCAAGCCCGGCGTTGCCTTCCGCCTTCCTGGGGCGCCGGCGACCAATTGGATCGTCCTCGGTTTCATCGCGCTGATCCTGGTGCTGATGGCGTCCAACCCCGACACTAGAATTGCGTTCTACACATCGGGCGCCTGGTTCGCGGTCTTGGTCGGGATTTATCTGGTCGCTCGACCCGGTCGACGAAAACGCCCCTGAGTTAGGAGGGCGCGACTAGATCGAGCATGATCTCGACGATATCGCCATCGACGAAGCGCTCGCGGCGGAAGCCGAACCATTCGACCATCCGCAGCATCGGAGTGTTTTCGGCAAGCACATTGCCGACCACGCGCCGCATGCCGCGTGCGCGGCAATAGCCGATCATCTTCTCCATGAGGACGCGGCCCAGGCCGATTCCCTTGAGGTCGGAGCGGATCAGGATCGCGAACTCGGCCGTGTGGTTGTCGGCATCGGCTACCATGCGCACCACGCCCAAGGTCTCCCGGCCGGGCTCGTCCGCCGGCACCGCCACGAAAGCCATCTCGCGGACATAATCGATCTGGGTGAGTCGCGCCATCTGGGAGTGCGGAACCTCGCCGACCGCGGTGAAAAAGCGGAAGCGCAGATCGGGTTTGGCGGTGCGTGCGATCAGGTCGTGGTGATTGGGCTCGTCTTCGGGCCGGATCGGGCGCAACAGAACGCGGCTGCGGTTGGCCAGGGTGACGATTTCCTCAAGCTCCTTAGGGTAGGGCCGGATGGCCAGCGCGCTGCCACTGGCCGGCGCCGGCGCAAGCGTCATTCTCGCGTCGAGCGTCAGCACGCCCGAGGCATCGGCGAATAGGGGATTGACATCCATTTCGACGATTTCGGGCACATCAACCACAAGCTGCGAGATCCGCACCATGGCCTGGCACACGGCGTCGAGATCGGCGGCGGCGTGACCGCGATAGCCGCGCAGCAGCCGCACCACCCGCGAGCGCTGCAGCAGCTCGCGGGCCAGTGCCATATTGAGCGGCGGCAGGCCGAGCGCGACGTCGCCGATCACCTCGACCGCCACCCCGCCCTGGCCGAACAGGATCATCGGACCGAATACGGGGTCAGTGGCGACGCCAATCATGATCTCGATCGCGCCCGGCCGCCGCGCCATCGGTTGGACGGTGAAACCCTCGATCCGC
This sequence comes from Alphaproteobacteria bacterium, assembly GCA_903970575.1. Lineage (GTDB taxonomy): Bacteria > Pseudomonadota > Alphaproteobacteria > BOG-932 > Roseiterribacteraceae > BOG-932. Next base: position 322 of record CAJCJC010000427.1, on the reverse strand, counting down.
GCGCCCGGCACGGCCTGCTCGATTCGCGCCAACATCGCGTGGCAGGCCTTCTCCACCTCGAAGGCGCCGGGCAAATCGAGCACTACGCCGCCGAAAGTCGACTTGTGCGCAACGTCGCGCGAGAGAATCTTCACCGCTACCGGCCCGTCGATCCGCCGCGCGATGCGGCCCGCGGCCGCGGGATCGGCGGCGATTTCGGTGGGAACCGAGGGAATGCCATAGGCGGCCAGGATTGTCTTGGCTTCGGGTTCGGGCAGGACGAAGCGAAGCTCGGCGATGCTCCGCGCCACCAGCCGGCGCACCGAATCCGTGTCTGGCCGAT
>CAJCJC010000426.1 GCA_903970575.1 Alphaproteobacteria bacterium | reverse complement strand
TTGACGCACTACACTCTTGGCGGTGGGCGGTGGCTCATGGTGTGAAGCGCTCGGCACGGGAACGCAAGCCCTCTCTTTTCCTAGGATGCTTCATGGATTCCATCACGAACGATTGCATTCCGGCTGAGGCCGTTCATTCGCCCGGCGTCGCCAGAAGCGATTGGACACGGGATGAAATACACTATTTGTTCCGTTTATCTTTCCCGGAGTTGCTGTTCCAAGCACAATCGATCCATCGCATGCGCTTTGATCCCGCGCGGGTTCAGGTCTCGACCCTGTTGTCGATCAAGACGGGCGGCTGTCCGGAGGATTGCGCTTATTGCCCACAGAGCGCGGCTTACGAAACGGGGCTGAAGGCTGAAAAGATGATGGATGTCGCGGCCGTTCTGGCCGAGGCTAGTGCGGCGAAGGCTGCGGGCGCCAGCCGTTTCTGCATGGGCGCGGCCTGGCGCGCGCCCAAGGACCGAGACCTCGACGCGGTCTGCGCGATGGTGGAAGGGGTGAAGGCTCTCGGCCTGGAAAGCTGCGTAACGCTGGGCATGCTGACGGCGCCGCAGGCGGGCCGGCTAAAAGAAGCTGGCCTCGATTACTACAATCACAACCTCGATACCTCGCCCGAATTTTATGGCGACATCATCACCACCCGGACCTACCAGGATCGGCTGGATACGCTCGAGACCGTGCGTGATGCCGGGATCAATGTCTGCTGCGGCGGCATTGTCGGGATGGGCGAGTCGCTGGAGGATCGGGTCGGGATGATCCATGCTCTCGCTACCCTCCCGACCCATCCCGAGAGCGTGCCGATCAACATGCTTGTGCGGGTCGAGGGAACGCCCCTCGCGGATGGCGCGGCCGGAATCGACGCGCTCGATTTCGTGCGGACGATCGCCGTCGCGCGGATCGCGATGCCGGCCTCGATGGTGCGGCTGTCGGCGGGGCGCGAGAAGATGTCCGATGAAACGCAGGCGCTGTGCCTGCTCGCCGGGGCCAACTCGATCTTCTACGGACCGAAACTGCTGACCACGGCCAATCCCGCGCAAGATCGAGACATGGCGCTGCTGAAGCGCCTGGGGATGACAGCGCGATAATAATTCCGCCATCGGCGATCTGGCGGCCATACAGCCAGATGAAGACCTCGCCGCCGCCCCTGAAGGTCAGGGCGACCGAGGGGGTGCGCCTTCACCTGGAAGACGGCCGCGTGCTCATCGACGGCATCGCGTCCTGGTGGACGTCGTGCCACGGCTATAACCACCCGCATATTAAGGCGGCCGTCGCCCGGCAGCTTGAGATCATGCCGCATGTCATGTTCGGCGGCCTGACGCACGAGCCGGCGGAGATCCTGGCTCGTCGCCTGGCGGCAATTCTGCCCGGCGATTTGAACCACGTCTTCTTCTCCGATTCCGGTTCTGTCGCCGTCGAGGTTGCGATGAAGATGGCGCTGCAATTCTGGCTGAACCGGGGCGATGCCGGACGCACTCGGTTCCTGGCGTTCAAGGGCGGCTATCACGGCGACACCTTGGGGGCGATGTCGATCTGCGATCCGGGCGAGGGCATGCATAGCGCCTTCACAGGCCTGCTGCCGCCGCAGCCTGCGCTGGACCTCCCGCGCAACCCTGCGAGCATCGACGTGCTAGACAGGTTCTTGGAGGCGCGCGGCCATGGGCTGGCCGGCATTATCGTCGAACCGCTGGTTCAGGGCGCGGGTGGCATGATCTTCCATGATCCGGAGACGCTGCGCCGAATTCGCGCCGCCGCCGACCGGTATGGCCTGCCGCTGATTCTGGACGAGATATTCACCGGATTCGGCCGGACGGGCGCGATGTTCGCCTGCGAGGCGGCCGGGGTGGTTCCCGACATTATGACGCTCTCGAAAGCGCTGACCGGCGGCGCGATCGGCCTGGGCGCCACGGTCGCGTCTGAACGAATCTTCGATGGGTTTTGGTCCGACGATCAGGCCCAGGCCCTCATGCACGGGCCCACCTTCATGGCCAACCCGCTCGCCTGCGCCGCCGCAAACGCTTCCCTCGATCTATTCGAGAGCGAACCCAGGCTGGCCCAGGTTGCGGCGATCGCCGCCGCGCTCGAAGATGGCCTTGCGCCAGGGCGCAAGATTGGCGGCGTCAAGGACGTCCGGGTTATGGGCGCGATCGGGGTGTTGGAGTTCGAACGTCTGAATGACCCGAAAGCTTTTCAGAAGCGCTGTGTCGAGGCGGGAATCTGGGTGCGGCCGTTTGGAAATGTCGTCTATCTGACGCCGGCCTTCACCATCGGCGGCCAAGAGCTTTCGATGCTCACCGGGGTACTCATGAAGGTATTGTCGACTTAAACGATCATGCCCAGCGCGCGCTGGTAAAGATCGAGAAGTTCTTCCTGCTCTCGACGCGCGTCGGATTCCATTTTTCGCAGGCGCACGATCTGGCGCATGACCTTGACCTCAAAGCCCGTGCCCTTCGCCTCGGCGTAAACTTCCTTGATGTCCGCGGCGATGCCGGCTTTTTCTTCCTCAAGCCGTTCGATCCTCTCGATGAAGGATTTGAGGCGCGCGGCGGAGCTGTCACTGGTGGCGGCGTCGGCGGGGCCCTGACCGACGGCTGCGTTTGGGGCGGCGTCTGGCATATCCTGGTTCCATTTATCTGTTGCGGGGCGGAAGCTAAGGCTCTTCGCGTCCCAAGACAAGCCGCCGCCGATTGCCCGGTCCGCGCTCTTTGGCTAGGGTGTGCGGCGAAATATCCGGGGTAACGCCATGACAGACCGTTCGCTTCCATCCGATCCCGCGCCTTACTACGAGGCGCATGTTTTCGTCTGCACCAATGACCGGGGCGAGGGGGCCAAGCGCCCGTCCTGCGCCCGTCAGGGTTCCGAAAAGCTGCGCGATTATATGAAGGCGCAGGCCCGCGTGGCCGGACTCAAGGATGTTCGGATTAACGCCTCGGGCTGCCTCGATCGCTGCGAACTCGGCTGCACCATGGCGATCTACCCAGAAGGCGTCTGGTATCATTACGACACCCGCGCCGATATCGACGAGATCATCGAGACGCACCTAAAGCAGGGCGGACGCGTCGAGCGCCTGCTGCTGAACACCGATCAGGAAGAGTTGCGGCCGGAACAACTAGCCGCGGCCGCCGAGTAACCTATCGTGAGCGTCTGGGGGGTGTTTCACGTGAAACACCCTTCAAGCTATTGGAAATAAAGGATACCGCTTGTTCGGTCCGATAACCTTGCCGCAAGGTCGAGCGGCCTAGGATGGGCGGCTCACTCTTTGCCCTGGCCAGCGCGCCCGGACGCGGCGCGATCGCCATATGGCGGCTGTCGGGTCCGGATGTTGCCGCCGCGATCAAGGCTTTAACCCGTCGGCCGCTTCCAGGCCCTCGTATCGCGGCTCTTCGCCTTCTCCGCGACCCAGCGAGCGCTGCGCTGCTCGATCAGGCGCTCGTCCTGTTCATGCCTGGTCCTGCGAGCTTCACCGGAGAGGATATGGCCGAGCTCCACACTCATGGGGGGCGCGCCGTGGCTGAGGCGATTGGCGCGGTCCTTGCCCGGCTGCCGGGCTTTCGCGAGGCCGAGCCCGGAGAGTTTTCCCGACGCGCCTTCCTGAACGGAAAGTTCGACCTTACCGCGGCTGAGGCGATCGCCGATCTGGCGGCGGCCGAGACCGAGGCGCAGCGGCGTCAGGCCATGGCGCAGGCCGGCGGCGCGCTTGCCGCGCTCTACGATGGGTGGCGCGACCGGATTATCCAGTTGCGCGCCCATCTCGACGCCGCGATCGAGTTTCCGGATGAGGATATCGGCGACCCATTGGCCGGCATGGCGAATGCGCTTGCGACGCTCCGTGCCGAGATTGGGGACCATCTGACGGATTCGCGGCGCGGAGAGCGGGTGCGCGACGGCTTGACCATCGCCATTATCGGCGCGCCCAATGCCGGAAAATCGAGTTTGTTGAATGCATTCGTCCGGCGCGACATCGCCATCGTGTCGCCAGAGGCGGGCACGACCCGCGACGCGATCGAGGCCCATCTCGATCTTGGCGGATTTCCTGTGATCTTGATCGATACCGCCGGCCTTAGAACGGCCGAAGGCGCCATCGAGGCCGAGGGAATCGCCCGCGCCCGCGCCCGCGCCGCCTCGGCGGATTTGGTGGTCGCCCTCTTCGCCGCGGATGCGCCTCACGACGCCGAGACGCTGGCGATGATCGATGACCGCGCCATCGTCGTGACGAGCAAAGTCGATTTGGGCGGCCTGTCCCCCCGCGCCATGCTTGCCGTATCCACCAAGACCGGTGTGGGGATGGATGCGTTGATTGGGGCGCTGACCGCCCGTGTCGCCGATCTTCTCGCGGATCGTGGCGCGCCGCCGCCGACCCGCGCCCGCCACCGCGAAGCGCTCACAAATTGCATCGCGGCGCTGGACGCTTCGGCCGCGACCCCCTTGCCCGAACTTGCCGCCGAAGAGTTGCGCGTCGCCGCGGATGCGCTCGGCCGCATCGCCGGCCGCATCGATATCGAGGATATGCTGGACGCAATCTTTCGAGATTTTTGCATCGGTAAATAGCTGTATCTAGAAAAACCAATGGCTTAGAGGGTGTTTCACGTGAAACACCTTTGTGGCGGGCGCGGTGTGGCCGACTTCCATCCTTTGACACCCACCTCGAAATCCGTAAAGTCCCGCGCCATGGGGATGCCAGCTTCACGCTCATGGGATGTCATTGTCGTCGGGGGGGGGCACGCGGGGACTGAGGCCGCGGCGGCCGCGGCGCGGGTCGGCGCGCGCACGGCGCTGGTGACGCATAATGCCCAGACAATCGGCGTCATGTCGTGCAATCCCGCCATCGGGGGCCTGGGTAAAGGCCATTTAGTTCGCGAGATCGACGCTCTGGACGGCGTGATGGGCCGTGCGATCGATCGCGCCGGCATCCAGTTTCGCATGTTGAACCGCTCCAAGGGGCCGGCGGTGCGCGGCCCCCGCGCCCAGGCGGATCGCAAGCTTTATCGCCTGGCGGTGCAGGATTTGCTCGCTGAACAAGAGAACCTCGACATCGTGACGGGCGCCGTCGTCGACATCGTGACTGACCGTGACGGCGCCGTCGCCGGAATCGTGCTCGGAGACGGCCGG
>CAJCJC010000425.1 GCA_903970575.1 Alphaproteobacteria bacterium | reverse complement strand
GGCCAGGCGCTGCGCGATCGCCCGCCCGGACCCGCCGCGCCGACGCAGCTTGCGCATCTGCGTCTCGGCGAAATTCCCGTCATTCACCGCCCCGCTGGCGACATGCAGCGCCACCAGCCTATCGATAATTTCCAGCAATGGCGCCGGATCGTCCCCGTAATGCCGCGCCGATCGATTGAGCTTGCGCAGCAGCACCTGCCGCAGATTGCCCGACGAAGAGGCGTATCGCGAAAGATAAAAAACCGCCGCGTCGGCCAAAGCGGCTTCGGACATGCGGGCAGGGGGCCGGGGCTCGGATCGGGTCATTGGCGCAGGGTGACGAAGCGCGGAGCGGTTGCCAAGGCCGGATTGCGGCTCCTGTCCCCACCCCCTATAAATCCGTCATGGACTCCCTGCCGCTTCCCGACTCCGTCACCGCCGCCACGTATCCCGCGCCCGCCGCCCGAATCATGGGCCGGGTGAACTGGATCGGCTTTTGGACGCTGTTCGAAAAAGAGATACGGCGCTTCGTGAAGGTCTATATGCAGACCATCGTAGCGCCCGTCGCCACGGCGCTGCTGTTCTACGTCGTATTCTCGGTCGCGATGAGCGGCGGGGCGGCGAGGGATGTCGACGGCGTGCCGTTCTTCAATTTCCTGGCGCCCGGCCTCATTATGATGGCGATGACCCAGAACGCGTTCGCCAATACCTCTTCGTCCGTCATGGTGTCGAAGGTGCAGGGCAGCATCGTCGATGTGCTGATGACGCCCATCTCCCCGACCGAGCTTGGCGTCGCCTATACGCTCGGCGGCGTCGTGCGGGGTATGGTCGTGGGCGCGGTCACGGCGCTCTCCATCGCCTTTTTCCTGCCTCTGCGCGTCCATGATTTTGGCGCGCTGTTCGTCTTCGGTTTTCTCGCGACCGCCATGCTGTCGATGCTGGGCGTCATGGGCGCCGTCTGGGCGGATAAGTTCGATCACATCGCGGCGGTCACGAATTTCATCGTAACGCCGCTCACCTTTTTGTCCGGCACTTTCTACTCGGTCGAGCGGTTTCCGCCGTTTCTGCGCACGCTCACCCAGTGGAATCCGTTCTTCTACATGATCGATGGTTTCCGTTACGGATTCACCGGCCATGCCGAGGCGTCGTTGTGGACCGGATTCTGGGTCTTGTTCGTGCTGGATCTCGCGCTCTGGCTGCTGATGCAGCGCATGCTCGTAACGGGATATAAGCTGAAGTCGTGATCCCTCCGTTGGGCGCATTCCCGCCATGCCTCGCGCGCCTGCTTTCTGGCTTGCTGTAAGCGGCATGGCGCTGTAAACACGCTGTCTTTTTGGGGGGAAACCGTGATCCCGGCAGTCATGCCCGTTTACTCCCGCGCGGACATTCAGTTCGAACGGGGGGAAGGCTCCTATCTTTTCGATCTGGACGGCAAGCGCTATCTCGATTTCGCCAGCGGAATCGCGGTAACGGCGCTCGGCCATTGCCATCCCGTCCTCATCGCCGCGCTCGAGGCCCAGGCGCATAAGGTCTGGCACACCTCCAACCTGTTCCGCGTGCCCGGCCAGGAAAAACTGGCCAAGCGTCTGACCGAGCTCACCTTCGCCGACACCGTATTCTTCACGAATTCCGGGGTCGAGGCCTGGGAATGCGGCGTCAAACTGATCCGCAAGCATTTTTACGCCAAGGGCCAGCCCGAACGAAATCGTATTATCGTCATCGAGGGCGCGTTCCATGGCCGGACTCTGGGCGCGATCTCGGCCTCCAAGGCCGAGAAGATGGTGAAGGGATTCGGCCCGTTGCTGGACGGCTTCGATCAGGTCGCTTTCGGCAATCTGAACGAGCTGCGCGCCGCCATCACGCCTGAAACGGCGGCGATCAATATCGAACCCATCCTGGGCGAGGGCGGCGTCAAGCCGCTTGGCGTCGAGTATATGCGTTCGCTGCGACAGATCGCGGATGAATACGGCCTGTTGCTGTTCTTCGATGAAATCCAGTGCGGCATGGGCCGCACGGGTAAGCTGTTCGCGCATGAATGGGCCGAAACGCCGCCCGACGTAATGTGCGTCGCCAAGGCGATCGGCGGCGGCTTCCCCCTCGGCGCCTGTCTTGCGACCGAGTACGCCGCGAGCGGTATGGTCGCCGGCACGCATGGCTCGACCTATGGCGGCAATCCGCTCGCCATGGCGGTCGGCCTTGCCGCGCTCGACCTCATCGCTGACCCAGCTCTGCTGGAGCATGTGCGCGTGCAATCGGCCATTTTGCGGCAAGAACTTGAGGCCTTGGTTCATCACCATCCCGCTGTCTTCGCGGAGGTGCGGGGCGTCGGCCTGATGCTGGGCCTTCGTTGCGCCGACGGCGTCTCCAATCTCGATGTCGTGGCCGCCCTTCATCGTCACGGCATGCTGACGGTCGGCGCGGGCGAGAATGTGATTCGCCTGCTGCCGCCGCTCATCATCGGTTCGGCCGAGATCGCCGAGGCGATCGAAAAGCTGAGCCACGCCGCGATCGAGATCGGCCAAGCATCCCGCGCGAAGGTTTGATCATGTCCGCCCCGCGCCATTTTCTGGATTTGTATAGGATTCCCGTTGAGACGCTGAAGGCTTTGCTCTTGCGCGCGGCGACGTTGAAACGTCTGCCGCGCGTCAGCGCCCGGCCTTTGCCGCTCGCCGGCCGCACGCTGGCCCTGATCTTCGACAAGCCTTCCACTCGCACCCGCATCTCGTTCGACGTTGGCATGCAGCAGCTTGGCGGCATGACGGTGATGTTGACCGGCGCCGAGATGCAGCTCGGCCGGGGCGAAACGGTGGGCGATACTGCCCGCGTCCTCTCGCGCTATGTCGACGCCATCATGATCCGCGCCTTGCCCCCCGAAATGCTGCATGAGATGGCGGCCAACGCCACCGTGCCCGTCATCAACGGCATGACGAAATTCAGCCATCCCTGCCAAGTGATGGCGGATTTGATGACGTTCGAGGAGCGGATCGGCCCGATCAAGGGCCGCACAATCGCGTGGGTCGGCGATTCCAACAATGTGCTGACCTCGTGGATGCATGCCTCCGCCCAGTTCGATTTCAAGCTCAAAATCGCGACGCCAACGGAATTCGCGCCGCGCAACGCCATTCGCGCCTGGGCGTCGGAGTCCGGGGCCGATATCGAGTACGGGGAAGACCCGGTACACTGCGTCGCCGGGGCGGATTGCATCCTGACAGATACCTGGGTTTCCATGGGCGACGAGGCGTCGGCAAAGCGGAGACGCGATCTGCTAAAGCCTTATCAGGTAAACGCGGCGCTCATGGCGCGGGCGGCTCCCGGAGCCATTTTCATGCATTGTCTACCCGCCCATCGCGGCGAGGAAGTGACGGACGAGGTGATCGATGGTCCGCAATCGGCGGTATGGGACGAGGCCGAAAACCGGCTGCACGCTCAGAAAGCGATCCTCGAATGGTGCCTGACCGCATGAACAGCGCCGGGCCGCGCCGATGCCGAGCGTGCCGATGATTGGCGCGGCCCTCGACCCCGACAGTGAGCTGACGACCGATCTTATTCAACCGTTTCAGCTCGAACTCGCCAATGTGCGCGGCCGTGCGCTGAGGCTGAGTAGGGTTCTGGACGATGTTCTTGGGCGGCACGATTACCCGCCCATCGTCGAACAGGTCGTCGCCGAGGCCATCGCGGCGACGGTGCTGTTGGCGAGTCTTCTGAAATACGACGGCGTCTTTACCTTTCAGGCCAAGGGCGACGGCCCGGTTTCTCTGCTGGTCGTTGACGTGACGACGGCTGGAGACGTACGCGCCTATGCCCGTTTCGACGCCGACAAGGTGGGCGCGTTGGAATCCGGCGGCGCCGGGCGATTGCTTGGTCAGGGCTATCTGGCGTTTACGGTGGACCAGGGCGATAAAAGCGAGGGTTATCAGGGCATCGTCGCCCTGACGGGAGACGCGCTCAGCGAATCCGTCGCCCATTATTTCGAGCAATCCGAGCAACTGCCGACCACGGCTAAGATGGCCGCGCGGCGTTACCCGGATGGCTGGCGCGCCGGCGCCATCCTGATCCAGCGCCTGCCGGAGGACGATGCGGGGCGGATCGTCAAGCCGCCGGTCGAGGAAGAGGAGGATTGGCGGCGGGCCAATATCCTGTTGAACACCGTCGCCGACGTCGAATTGCTGGACCGCACCCTGCATCTCAACAATCTGATCTTCCGACTTTTTCATGAGGAACGGATCAGAGTCTTCGCGCCCAGCGCCATTCAACGCGGCTGCCGCTGTTCATCGGATCGCGTTCAGCGCGTCCTAAGCTCCATCCCCGCGGAAGAGCTTGAAGACCTGAAGATCGATGGCGAAATCGTCATTACCTGCGAATTCTGCGGGACGGAATACCGGTCGACCGACGGAGCGCATGTGACGGAAAAGGCCTACGCCTGAGCCTCAGCCTCTCGGGATCAATCCGACCGGCGGCCGATAATCGACAGGAATTCCTTGCGGGTGGCTTCGTTCTCGCGGAACACGCCGATCATCTGGCTTGTCACCATGTTGACGCCGGGGCGGTGAACGCCGCGCGTGGTCATGCATTGATGCTCCCCTTCGATGACCACGGCGACGCCTTGGGGGCGCAGAACCCGGTCGATCGTGGTCGCGATCTGCGCGGTCATCTTCTCCTGAATTTGCAGCCGCTTTGAGAATACCTCCAGCACCCGCGCAAGCTTACTGATGCCGACGACGCGATGGCGGGGGAGATAGGCGATATGGGCGATGCCGATAATCGGCACCATGTGATGCTCGCAATAGGATTCGAACCGGATGCCACGAAGGACGACCATGTCGTCATAGCCCTCCGTCTCCTCGAACGTCCGCGCCAGAATTTCCTCGGGATCGATTTCATACCCGCCGAAGAATTCTTCATAGGAGCGCACGACGCGCTCCGGGGTCGCCAGCAATCCTTCCCGATCGGGGTCGTCGCCCGCCCATTCGATCAGCGTGCGGACCGCCGCCTCGGCCTCGGCGCGACTGGGGCGCGTACGCGGCATTTCCCCCGCGCTGGCGTCGATAACGGTGGAGACGGGAGAGAGCGAAGGTTTATTAGGCATCGATGGTCCGTTAAGCGGCGGGCGCGAAAAACGCGTTTGAATTGGTTTGGCAAAGGCCAGACTTAGTTCAGGCGAACCGCTTGGTAAGGGCTGTCCAGAGAAAAAGCCGGAATGGTCACATTGAACACCGCGCCGCTTGCTCTTTCTTCCATTTGGTAAAGGCCGTTCATAATTCCAGACGGCGTGGCCAGCGGCGTCCAGCTTCGGTATTCGAAAGCGGCCCCTGGCTCAAGCACGGGCTGCTGGCCCACCACGCCGGCGCCCCTGATCTCATTCACCCTGCCGCCGCCATCCGTAATCCGCCAGAAACGCGACAGCAATTTGACCGCTTCGTCGCCATGATTTTCGATCCGAACGTGATAGGACCAGCGATATTCGTTATCCTCCGGATTCGATTCCGCCTCCAGATAAGAAGGATTGACGATAACCTTGATGGAGCGTGTCGAGGCGATATACATCGGGACCTGGCCGGCTAAGACCACGCACCATACGACCGCCCGTTGGAAATGAACAAGTCGCCCGGATGGGCGCGCGGAAGGCCGGCGGCGCGTGAGGTTCAAATTGCGCCCCAAGCGGCCGCCATGCTACCCACCGGGCATGAAAATCACCGTCGAAAATCCCGAGGATGGCGCCGACATCGAGGCTCTGCTCGACCTTGCGTTCGGGACCGAACGGGGCGGCAAAACCGTATACCGGCTGCGCGAGGGCGTCGATCCCGTCGCTGAACTAGGCGGCGTGATCCGTGAGGATGGAGTCCTAAAGGGCAGCCTGCGCTTTTGGCCGATCGTGCTGGGGGACGACAGGGCGCCGGCTTTGCTTTTGGGTCCCGTCGCCGTGGCGCCGGAGGATCGGGGCAAGGGCTACGCCCGGGCGCTGATCTGGAACGGGCTCGGCATCGCCGCCAAAATCGGCTATCGGATCGTTCTGCTGGTGGGCGATGAGCCCTATTACGCCCAGTTCGGCTTTAAGCGACATCTGGCGATGGGGTTGGACCTGCCAGGGCCGGTCGATCCCGCGCGCTTCCTGGGCCTGGAACTCGTTCACGGCGCTCTCGCTGGAATTCGCGGCATGGTTCACAAGGCGAGTCCAGGCGAGGCCCTGCCATTCGCCGCCGCGACTATGCGCCAACGGGGTGAATAGGTGGCGCAATCCCGGCTTGATGGGCCGCCGTCATCGCCCTATGATCGCAATCGCGCGGGTGTAGCTCAATGGTAGAGCAGAAGCTTCCCAAGCTTACGACGAGGGTTCGATTCCCTTCACCCGCTCCAAATGATTTCAATGACTTAGCAGAAACCGCCGCATGTCGGGGCCAATTTTTGGCGCGAGTTGGCACAAATGGGTCGAAATCACGAGGGCCTACAAGGGCTTAGAAGAGCGTACAAAAGGCTATAGGCCTCGTACGCCGGAACCGTCATCGTCATCGGGTTTGGAGCGCTCTGCTGGTGAGCTGTGCCCGACGGCATCCAGATTCATGGCCCTAATCAGTTCCGCGCCCAAGTCCGACGCAATGGCGTGCAACACAGCAAGACGTTCAAAACGCTCCGTGAGGCGCAGCAGTGGCGGCGCGTTACCGATGGCAAGGTGAGCGCACACGAGTTCGTTGATCTCAAACAGCTAAAGAGAACCACCCTTGGCCAAGCCTGCGACTGGATGCTGGAAGGCAGCCGGGCTGGCGCCAACGCCAACGCGAAGAATATCAGGGCATGACCGGCATGTCCGCGCCGCCGATCGGCAACGTCACCAGAATGGCCAGCACCAAGGCGAGGGCAAAGAATAGGGCGATCAGTTGCGGCGTCGCGATGAATCCGACCGTGCCGCCCAACGCCACGAACAGGATCATGCCGCCGACCACGACCGTCGCCAACAGAATCCGGCGTTCAGGATTTGCTGCCCCTTCATTCTAAGCGGCTTGTTCAGCACGCCTTGCAACTTTGCCCAGGCGATCAACGACCCCGACGGCGAAACCGCGCCGACGAGCGCGCTCATTTGCCCGGAGGTCCGGAACGTCGAACCGTCAGGTGGTTTTCGCCAGCGCGTCGAGCGCCTGGGGCAGGCCGCGGAAGGAGAAGGGCAGGGGGATTTCCTTGCCCGCGCCATCCTTGAAGTTCAGGACGCCGTTGCCGCTCTGGTCCTTCCAGCGCTTTAGCTGATCGTCTTTCAAATCCGCGTCGGCGAAGCAGCCGCCGGGCAGGCAGCGCAGCCAGGTCAGCACGACGGGCTGCGTGTCCTTGTCGTCGACCCCGAGCTTGATGTCACTGGGGAAGGACACGTTCGGCTGCATCACCACGGTGACTTTCAGCGGGCTCTTCGTGTCGACCCTGCCGATCGCCATCTGGGCGAACAATCCCTGCTGCCCCTGAATCTGGAAGGACTGCACGACCTCGCATACCCGGGGCAGGGTGGCGTCGGCGCCGCGCGAACAGCGCAGGACCCAGTCGCCGTAGGTGGCCGACGTGTTCTGTGGCTCCATGCTGACCGCCGTCTGGTCCGGGCCGGTAGCCGGGGCGGTCTTGCTGTCGGCCGCGAAGGCGCCGGAAGAGGTAGCCATCATGAAGAAGGCCGCGCCGGCGAGGTGGGCGCCAATCTTAAGGCGGGCGGTCTTTTCGGTGCGCGCGATGGTCATAATGGCGTCTTTCTAAATGCAGGTTAAGGACCCGTTGCCGTCAGCCCCCGTCTGGCCCGATAATCAGGGAAAATCTTGGATTCTTCCATTTATCGAGGCGTGCGCCCGTGATTTCCGGATGAGTAAGTCTCAAATCGATGACAATAAAACGATCTCAAAACTAAAATGTTCCACAATAGTTGTTTTGTTAAAAAAATCGGAAATCCGCTCAAAAAATCATCTTATCGAATCGAGTATTCTGTCCATATCTGTAATAAAGTCCAACAGTTATTTTAAATTCTGGACCAATTTCGCATGCAGCTGACGCCGATTATTATGGCGCGCGGGACGACCTCCGCTCAATCTAAACCATGCTTATTTGTGCCCTCTTATATGAGGTGGCAAGGAGGGGCGTTATGCTCGGCCTAGATCTTGGCGATGACAGAGTGGCGTATCCAGCGCTTCCGGATCCGCACCAAAATCAAGCTATTTACATTATCTACATGACCGCCGTTTACGCTTTCAAAGCCATCGAGCGGGATACGATCCGCTGGCCCCATGACGCTGCTGGGCGACGCAGCCCATCCGATGTTGCCGTTCCTTGGGCTGTGGGCGGCGCCGATTTGATGCGTTGTTGCCCGGCGCAGGTTGAGACATGGAATGATTTGATGCGAGGACACTCGAACCTAAAAGCGATATCTTTCGACCGCGTCGCCAAGGGCGCCGCGCAGAGGACCGAGCCAAGGCTCGAAGTTCCGCCATTGGTCGAGCCCCTCGCGAAAGATTGGCTGGCGAACCTGCTCGGAGCTCGCCGTGCGGACGCTACGCTCCGTCTTGTAATATTCGACGCAGGCCGGTTCGAAGGTCAGGCCGCAAAACCCGAGGATGCGGCGGACGCTGCCTTCTAGATCGGCCACGACGTCCTCATGCCATACGCGGAGCACACGGTCGGGCAGGACTTCGTCCCAATGCGCCATCAGATCGAGATAGGTTCGATAGTAGCGGGCGATATCGGCGATGCTATAGGCGAATTCCTGCCCCTGCGCGAAGAGCTGTTTCAAGTTGCCCATGCAGCAGGCCATCGGCTCCCGCCGCGCATCGATGATCCGCGCGTTGGGAAACATCAGGTGAATAAGCCCGATATGGCGGAAATTATTGGGCATCTTGTCGATGAAACGCGGCCTGCCGGCGCGGTAAGGTTCCGTGTCGCGGAGGTATTTTTCCGCAAGGCTGGTGAAGATGTCGGGCGCCAGGTCGGTCAGAATGCCGGGATATCGCGGATTGTCCAAATCCGGGTCACGCCCCTGGAGGTCAAGCACGATGCGAGGGATGTCCGCAAGTTCTTGCGTGCCTTCGACCTTGGAATGCGACGCCAGGATTTGCTCGATCAACGTCGACCCTGACCGCGGCAATCCGACGATGAAAATCGGCGCGTCGCTGGGGAGGCCCCAACCTGTTCGTTCCGCGAAGAAGGCGGTGGTGCAGATTTTCTTTTGGTTCGCGGTATTGCGCTCGATGAGCTCCGGCCGATATCGGCTCTCCCGCCGTTTAAGCGCGTTTCCCCGCTCATAATAGCGCCACGACGTCTCGAAATCGGCGCGATCCTCGAAGGCTTTCCCAAGCGCGAAGCAGAGATTGTAGCGGTCGGCCGCCGCCGTCTCCGAGTTCGATTCGGCGGCTTGGGCCTGCGCGATCTCCTCTTCGGCGAACCGGAAGGTCTTCAGGTTCGCGAGGCTCCAATAGGCGTCCCCGAAATCCGGCCGCGCCGCGATCGCCGCGCGATAGGCTTCGATCGCCTGCCGGGCGCGCCCCAAAGTCTTCAGCGCATGCGCGACCGACAGGTGCAATTCGGCCAGTTCCCGCGCGCCCGCCGGCGTCTCGGCGATCAGGCGGTTGAAAAGCTCGGCGGCTTCCTCGTGGCGGCCCAGGCCTACCGTGGTGGATGCGTAAAGCGTGCGGTAGACCCTGCTGTCCGGGTCGCGCGACAGCAGGATGTCCAACTGCGCCCGGGCCTCAACGTGCTTATGACGCTCGATCAGCACGCAGGCGTAGTCATGGCGCGCCGCGATATAGTCCGGGGCGCGTTCCAAGACCGCCGCCAGCAGAATTTCGGCGTCATCCAGAACGCCGAGAGAGGCGCCAATGCGGGCCAGGAGCCGCATGGCCTCGATATGGTCGCCATGCTCCAAAAGGAACGCGCGGAGCATTTTTTCCGCAGCGACAACTTCACCTTCGGTGAAAAGACCGGTGGCGTCCAGGATCGCCTGCGGAAGGGCGCGCAGCTTCGCCGCCTCCGCGGCGGCGGCTCGCGCGCTCTCGGGGTCGCCGGTAAGCCGATGGAGGCCGGCCAGCATGTCGAACGATGCGGGCAGGGCCGGGTTGACCGCGATGGCGCGCTGGAAAGCGGCGATCGCGTTGGGCGCGTCTTTCATCGCCACGTAGCAGAGCCCACGCTCCTGATGGAGCCGCCCATATCTTGGGTGATGGCGCTCGAGGCGTTTCAGTGTCTCAAGCGCTTCGGTCGGTTGATGTCGCTGCCGCTGCCCTAGCGCGAGCAAATAGAGGACATCCCGATTTTCCGGCAGCCTATCGGCCAGAGCGGAGGCTGCCTGTACGGCCTCGTCGAACCGGCTCTCCTTCAAGAGGACGCGGATTCGCGACACCTCCGCTTCGACCGGCGAAGCGCCTATGCCGGGCGACACGCCGCCGGACGGATTCACGGAATACACATTTGGCTCATCGTAAACGAGTTTATCGCTGAAGACGCCCAGTGCAAGCGAACGCGTAGGTCGGGACTGCAAGGCGCCTTCAGACGCCTCGCTTTACCCTCGGGACGTCGGGAGGCGCTAACGCTTTCCCGACCTACGAGTCTTCGTCCTTGACGACGGGCCGTCAGGCGGTCGGACCGCCGGAATAGATGATCTGCACGCGCCGGTTCTGCGGCTCGCGCACGCCGTCCTTGGTTGGCACCAGCAGATCGTGCTTGCCCTTGGCCACGATTTCGATCTCCGACGACGGAATGCCTTGCTTCTCCAACTCGGCCGCGACCGACTCCGCCCGGCGCCGTGACAGGCGCATATTATAGGCGTCCGAGCCGACCGTGTCGGTGTGGCCTGTGACGGTCAGCTGGGTGACCTTCGCTGGACCCGCGTTCTTCGCTGCCTGATCGACGATCGAAACAGCCTGGGGCGTCAGGTCCGACTTGTTGAAGTCGAAGAACACCATATAGCTGCGCGCCGTGGCGGCCGGCGTCGGCGCCTGGACCGGCGGGGGAACATAGGCCGCCGCTTCCGCAGGCGCTGCTTCCCACGGCATTTCGAACTTAATACCGGCATAGACATAACGGCCGATCGCGTCATAGACGTCCGGGACCGTGTTGGTGCCGGTGACGCCGGAGGCGAGACCCGCGCCGGTCTGCTGGAACAGCTGGCCGACGAAGGGCGGCTGCCGATCGAGCACGTTGTTCACGCCGATGTAGGGCGTGATCGAGTCGGTCAGGTGATAGCGAATCTGTACATCGTTATAGACGAACGGCTGGAATGTCGGACCACCAGCACCACCATCATAGCTCTGCGAGCCGAGATAGCGCATCTGCCAAGTGATGTCGAAGTCGTCGTTGCTATAGCCGAGATTAAGGTTCCACTTGTTCTTCGGTGCGCCGAACAACCCGCGAAGGTTGGTAGTC
>CAJCJC010000424.1 GCA_903970575.1 Alphaproteobacteria bacterium | reverse complement strand
GGTTTTGGACAAGCGCGATCAACCGTTGCCCAGCATCGATCAGGTCAAGCCGCAATTGACCAATCTCGTGCTCCAGGACGAGGAACGCAAATCCGTCGAGGATCTGCGCAAATCGGCCAAAATCGAGCGGTTCAACCCTGACGGGACGCCGATGGTCGAACAGCCCGCGGCGGCGGCTGCGACGCCGGCTGCCGCGCCGACTCCTGCTCCCGCTCCGGCTCCTGATTCCGCGCCGGCCACGACGAAATAGAGGGCGGCATGCCGACGCTTCCGGTTTCACCGCTGGCGCCGGCGAAGTCGCCCGCTCTTCCCCGCATCGCGGGCGTTCGGCTTGCCGGCGCCGCGATCGGGCTGAAAAAAAACGGCGGACGCGATCTGATGCTGGTCGAACTCGCGCCCGGCTCAACGATCGCCGGCGCTCTGACCCGCTCGCTCTGCCCGTCCGCGCCGGTCGATTGGTGCCGCCATGCGCTCAAGGGCGGTAAGGCTCGGGCGATCGTCGTCAATTCGGGCAATTCCAACGCCTTTACCGGCAATGCCGGAGACCGAACGGTCGAGGCGACAGTCGCGGCCGCGGTCGAGACCATCGGTTGCGCGCCCGAGGAAGTCTTTATCGCCTCCACGGGCGTCATCGGCCAACCGCTGCCGCCGGACACGATCGCGCTGGCGCTGCCGGCCCTCGCCAAGGCGCTAAAGCCGACCGGCTGGAAAGACGCCGCCGAGGCGATCCGGACGACCGATACGTTCGCGAAGACCGTAAGCCGGACGGCGACGATCGGCGATGTGCAGGTCACCATCAACGGCATCGCCAAGGGATCGGGCATGATCGCCCCCGATATGGCGACCATGTTGGCGTTTCTCTTCACGGACGCCGCGATCCCCGCGCCCGTGCTGCGCAAGATCGTCGAACGCGGCGTGAAGCGCTCGTTCAATTCCATCACTGTCGACAGCGATACGTCCACCAGCGACACGGTGCTGTTCGCGGCGACGGGTTTGGCCGATCACAAATCCATTCGCCACGTGGATGACAAGCTGCTGAAGGATTTTCGGCGCGCCGCGGAAGAGGCGATGGTCGAACTGGCCCAGTTGATCGTCCGCGATGGCGAAGGCGCCTCCAAATTCGTGACGATCCACGTGCGGGGCGCGGCCACCGGCGGGGCCGCGCGGCGGGTGGGCCTCGCGATCGCCAACTCGCCCTTGGTCAAGACGGCGATCGCCGGAGAAGACGCGAACTGGGGCCGCATCGTAATGGCCGTGGGCAAGGCGGGCGAGAAGGCGGATCGCGACCGGCTGGGCATTTCCATCGGCGGCGTTCCCATCACCCAAGGCGGACAGATCGTCGACGACTATGATGAGACCCCCGTGGCCCACCACATGGCCGGGAACGAAATCGTCATCGACGTCGATCTTGATATCGGTAAGGGTAAGGCGACGGTCTGGACCTGTGACCTGACCCATGGCTACATCGATATCAATGGAAGCTATCGCAGCTAGACTGGCGCAATGGCTATGCGTGGCCTAAGCATCAAGCCCCGAATCCGCGTTGTCGCCGGACATCGGATCGATACCGACCGGTTACTGCTTCGTTCGCCGCGAATCGACGACGCAAACGAGATTTCCCGCCTTCTTGGCAATTTGAGCGTCGCGCACTGGTTGGTGCGCGTGCCTTATCCCTATCGGCCGGAGCATGCGCGCGCCTGGGTCCACCGTTCCGCCGAGGAGCGCGCGGCGGGGATTGGTTGGCCGTTCCTCATCCTGTCGCGCGACGGTCGCACCGTGATGGGCAGCATGGATTTGTCGATCGAGGACAATCCCGCAACCGCGTCGCTTGGCTATTGGCTGGGGGAACCTTTTTGGGGCTTCGGCTACGCCAGCGAGGCGGCCGAGGCGGTGATCGCGTTCGGCTTCGAGACTTTGAAGCTTCGCCAGGTGACGGCGAGCGCGCTGCCCGACAATGCCCGGTCGATCCGGGTTCTTGAAAAGGCCGGCTTCGCCTATATCGGCAATCGGCCCGAGGATACGGTCGAGCGGGGCAGGGTCGACACCGCCTTCTTCGCGGTTGAAAGCGCCGATTGGCGGCGTGTCGGCGTCGTCGTCGGGCAAGACCGCGCGCCGCGCCGCCGCCCATGGGGATGGCGCGGCGCCTGATGAGCGGCGCCTCTCCATTGCCGATTCTCCTTGTTTCCGCCGTGGCGTTGATCGATCCGGACGGCAGGGTTCTGCTGGCGCGGCGGCCGGAGGGCAAGCACCTCGCGGGGCTGTGGGAGTTTCCGGGCGGCAAGGTCAACCCGGGGGAATCGCCGGAAGCGGCGTTGATCCGGGAATTGGCCGAGGAATTGGGCATCGAGACGGATGAGCGATGCCTGGCGCCGTTTACCTTCGCGTCGCATCGGTTCGACTCGTTTCATTTACTGATGCCGCTTTATCTGTGCCGCGTATGGCGCGGCATTCCCGCCCCACGCGAGGGGCAGACCCTGGCCTGGGTGCGCAAGGCGGCGCTTGCCGATTACAAGATGCCGCCGGCGGATGTGCCGCTCGTGGCCATGCTGAGGGATATTCTATGAGCCAGTTCCTGTATCATCTGGCGCGTCGCGCCGATTGGGAGAAGGCGGAGGCGGGCGAGCCGTATTTCGGGTCCGCGGACGATCTTAGGGATGGCTTCATCCATTTCTCCACCGCGTCACAGGTCATGGAGTCGGCTGCGCGGCATCGGGCGGGGGAATCCGATAATCTGCTGATCGTCGTCGCCGAGAGCGGCGTTTCGGCATGGCGGTGGGAGAAGGCGCGATCGGGCGCGCTGTTTCCGCATCTTTACGGCGCGTTGCCCCTGGACGCGGTGGTGGGCGTTCACGAACTGCCGCTCGGACCCAATGGCCTGCATGTCTTTCCGCCGCTCGTCTGACGCCGCATGTATCGCGATGTCGTCGACCTTAGGGAATTTTATCGCACCAGCCTCGGGCAGGTCGCGCTTCGCCAATTGCGGCAACGGATTCGTTCATTCTGGCCGGACCTGACCGGCCAATCTCTTCTCGGCCTTGGATACGCCACGCCCTATCTGAGACCCTTTCTGGGTGAGGCTGAGCGCGCCATCGCGCTGATGCCGGCCACCCAGGGCGTCGTGTTCTGGCCCAAGGAAGGCCCGGGCTTGGTCGCCCTCGCCGAGGAATGGAGCTTGCCCTTCGACGATTTGACCTTCGACAGGGTGATGATCGTGCATGGGCTGGAAGCGACGGAGCGCAGCCGCCAGATGCTGCGCGAAGTCTGGCGCGTTCTGGCCGGCGGCGGCCGCCTGCTGATCGTTGCCGCCAACCGGTCGGGCTTGTGGTCCCGCACCGAGCGGACGCCGTTCGGTCATGGCAGCCCGTATTCGACGACGCAGCTCAATCTGATGTTGCGGGACAATCTTTTCGTGCCGGAGCGTTCGGCCAAGGCGCTGTTCATTCCGCCGGTCAGTTCCCGCTTTCTGCTATCGACCGCCCCGGCATGGGAACGCCTCGGCCAAAGCTGGTTCTCGACCTTCGCCGGCGTGACCATGGTGGAGGCGACCAAGCAGATTTACGCCATGACCGGACCGGAGCCGGCGAGCGCGCGCATGCGCCTGGGCTTCGCGCGGCCCGTCCCCGAGGTCAAGGGCGCCCGGAGAGAGCGTGCGGCGGCCGCGCGACAATTCAACGCCGCGCATTTCAACCTGACCGAAGACGGGAAAAATGTGGCCGGCGTAACCGTGGGTCGTGGCGCATGGCGGCGGATAGCCGAGACGCCTGAAGAGATCGACGCCCCGACGTCGCCTATCAAAATTGCTTCGAGATCGAGAACCGCGCCATGATCGGCTCAAGGGGATGTTCGTGGATATCGGCGCGTCCATCGGGATAACTCGAAATTTCCGACCGAAGCCGATCAACATACCAGAATTCGGCCGAGGGCGCGTGGCTGTTCAGGACATTATAGACGCCGACGGAAACGGTCCATTCCGGCGTGAAGGCATAACGAACATCGAGATTTAGCTGACCGTATCCCTTGCCGTTGACTTGACCTTTCGCCGTGGGGGCATTGGCGCAGGATGTCGCGACGCCGGGAAAGTCGTTCACCGCGGCGGAATTGACGCAAGGTCCCGACGACAAGGGGTAATTTCCCAGAAAGCGATAATTGAGCCCACCGCTCCAGGGGCCGAGATCGTGGAGATACAAGGCAATCGACCCGGCGTCCTTGGGCGCATCGGTAATATATTCGCCAAGATGTCCTGTCCCGTCGTCGAACGGCGCGGTAAAGCGCGCGTGATTGGCTGAGACGCTGGCATATAATTCCAGCCATTTGTCGATCGCGTAGGTGGCGTTGATTTCGACGCCGTAACGATCGCTTGGCGGACCCGCCGAGTCCCCTCCGACGTCCGGGTCGTAGACGGTCTCGGACGATTCCCACAGATTGTAGACCGAAAAGGTCAAGGTCAAATCCTTCTGAACGGTGGATCGTACGCCCACTTCCTCCCCGTATTGCTTCGCGAGAAAAGGCGTCGAGGGAAGCCCCAGATCGGCGTACCTGTCCTGATTGACCCCCCGGAGGTCGGCGCTGTGGAACCCTTCGCCAGCCGATCCGTACAATTCGAGATTATCCATCGGCGTAAAGACGATGCTGGCCTTGGGCTGAACCAGTTCCTTGCCTCTGGCGCCCCCGTTCGTGAACCCGGCCGTCGCATGCAGCGCCGCTAAGAGGTCGTCATCGGTTCCGTGCTGATAATCGACGCGAACGCCGACGACGCTGCGCAACCAGGATGTCCAGTGCGTGGTCGCCTGCGCGTACAAGGCGCTGGCGAATAGATCCACGTGGTCATGATTTGAAAAAGCCGCGGGGTCGTTAGCGGTTTCCACCGCGATCAATGGCCTTTGCCCTTCACTGGGCAGGCGACCCACGTCGATAAGATCGATGCGGGTCAAGCCGCCGACGAGAATTTCGTTGTCGAAACCGCCTAATGTCACCGGAAGCTTATACTCTGCTGCGCCGCCGATCACATTGCGGTTCTCGAACTGATCCTCTTGGTCGCCATGTATCGGATCGACCAGATAATGCGTAAAATCATTGATCAGGTTCAAGGTGTTGTAAATATAGAAAGCGCTCGTCGATAACTTTCCCTCCCCCAAATCGAAATTATATTGAGCCGAGAGGCTGCCCCGCATGGCGTGACCGCCATCGCTCGGGTCGAGGGACCCGAAATAACCGATTTCCGTCACGGCGCGGTACGGTATGTCGGTCGTGTTGGTCCACACCTGATGATAGAACATGCCGGTTATGGAAAAATCGCTGTCCTCTCCGGTTCCGCTATACCGCAGAACCATGTTCTCCTTGCGCGCGTCATCGGGGGTTGAGGAGGGACCATCATAATGCTGCGCCTCCACGGCGCCGAGCAGTTGCCCGTCGCCGAGCGCTTCCGATCCCGCCGTGAACAGGCGCTGGAAACCATATGTGCCGAGGGTCAGTGTCGCTTGATCGGGAATGCTATCGCGATAAGCAATCCTAACTGACCCGACAGGGCCGAAATCGCCAACGTTCGCGTAGTAGGGGCCCTTCGTATAGGCGATTCCGTCAGCGAGTTCGGGCAGCATGAAATTGAGGTCGGTGTAACCTTGCCCATGAGCGTGGGTGGGTTGGTTAATCGGCATGTCGTCGACATAGGTCTGCAGGTCGGTGCCGTGATCCAGGTTATAGCCGCGCAAGAGATATTGGGCGGCTTTGCCTTCGCCGCTATGCAGGGTCACCGTCAAACCGGGCACGGTTTCCAATATCTGACTAGAGCGATAGGCAGGCGTAAGCTGTATTTCCTCGTCGGAGACGACCCCTTCGCTCGCGGTCGACGCGGTCCCCAGCAATTGCCGGCGTTGAGCCGTGACCGTGATTTCTTCTATCGACGCGCAAT
>CAJCJC010000423.1 GCA_903970575.1 Alphaproteobacteria bacterium | reverse complement strand
TGGCTGATCAATTCATAGCGCTTGGTCGCGATTTCGCCCAGCTTGCAACCGATGACCAGAAGACAATCGGCTTTTTCGATCAAATCATTGGCGATGCGGCTATAACGGCCGAACAGTCCGACGGACAGCGGATGGGTGCAGGCGATCGCGCCCTTGCCCGACAAGGTGTGCGCGACGGGGGTATTCGTCGCCTCCGCCAGGGCGGAGAGGGCCGCGTAGGCTTGCGAGAGATGAACGCCGCCACCCGCGAGGATCAGGGGGCGCTTAGCCTCGGACAACATGGCGGCGGCGCGCTCCACGTCGGACTTGTCCGGTCGGGTGCGCCAAGCCGGGCTGTGGGTCGTCCGCGGATCGACGAAGATATCGGCCGAGTCGAAATCGTGTTCCGCATGCGCGACGTCCTCGGGAATATCGAGGCATACGGGACCTGGGCGACCGGATGTGGCGATCTGGAACGCGCGGCGCACCATTTCGGGAAGACGACTCGTCAACTCGACGCGCAACAGGTCCTTCACCACTGGGCGTATGATGTCGACCTGACGCGTCTCCTGCGTCATGTTTTTGTTGGCGTGAACGCGGTTGGCGTCGCCCGTGATGGCGATCAGCGGCGTGCCGGCGTTGAACGATTCGGCGAGCGCCGTGACAAGGTTCGTGGCGCCAGGGCCAAGCGTGGCGTCACAGATTCCGACCTTGTTGGTCACCCGCGAATACGCGTCGGCCGCGAACGCGCCCGTGCGCTCGTCATTAATGAGGTGATGTCGCAGCCCAATTCGACCAGCCGCGTCATAGAACGGCAAAAGCTGGAACCCACCCATGCCAAACATCGGGCCGACGTCGGCGGCCTTTAGCATTTCCGCAAGGGCGCGGCCTCCCGTCATTGTCCCGGAAACGCAGTTACTCATACCATCCCCATGATGCGTCACGCCCAAAACGAGCAACGCATGCTGTTAAGGGCCGATCACGGGGTAACTTGTCAACTGGAAATTCTGTTGAACGGAACTGCGTTCCACATTATGACGGGTTTTTAAGTCCCGGATTACTAAGGTCGCCATGCCGGTCTTCGTCCTGAATAGTGCGACCGCGGCGACCGAACGGCATCGGGGCGGAGTTATCGTCGCCGGCTCGCATGGCGGACTTTATCCGGCGCACCTGCTTGCGCTGGCGGGCGTTCGCGGCGCGATTCTGAACGACGCCGGACGCGGTCTGGATTCGGCCGGCGTCGCCGGCCTCGAAATGCTGTCGGAATTGGGCGTTGCCGCGGCGACTGTTAGTCATGACAGCGCGCGCATCGGCGACGGCGACGACATGATGAGGCATGGAATATTGAGCGCGGTCAACAATGTGGCCACCCGTCTTGGATGCCATGTCGGACAAACCTGCGCGGAGGCCGCGGCGATGCTGCAAACGGGCGATCCGCCCGTGAAACGGCCAAATCCATACCGTGACGCGCGCATGTTGCTCCGGTCCGGTTCGCCCCCGGTATGGGGGCTGGATTCGATTGACCTCGTCGAAACGCGCGACGCCGGCGCCATTGTCGTCTCAGGATCGCATGGGGGGCTGATCGGGTCCGTCCGATCCGCCGTCAAAGTCGACGTGAGGGCCGCCGTCTATCACGACGCCGGCATCGGGCGCGACCAGGCGGGAATTTCACGGCTTCCCGCGCTCGATCTTCTTGGCATTGCCGGAGTCGCGGTCAACGGCGCGACGGCGCGAATCGGGGATGCGCGCTCAGTCTGGGAAACGGGTCTGATCTCGGCCTGCAATCGACTCGCGAAATGCTGGGGGGCCGAGCCGAAAATGACCGTTCAGCACTTTATCGATACCGCGATCGAACGAATTAAGGCGACAGCGCATGGATGAGATCACGATGAAAAAAATACGGGCGGATGTCGACTTCCGCACGTTGACAAGGTCGCGCTCGATGTTGAGCTGGTTGCTGACCGCCGCCATGCTGATCTTGTATTTCGGCTTTATCCTTATGGTCGCGTTCGCGCCGGGGGCGCTGACGATGATCGGGGCGCCCGCGTCGATCCTGTCTTTCATCATTCCCATCGCGCTGATCCTGGCCCCGGTCATCCTGATCTCGATCTATGTTTGGCGCGCGAACGCACGGTTCGATGGCCTGACCGCCAAGATCATGGGTAAGTTCCGGTGAGGCGCTGGGGCGAGGTTCCGCTGGCGATAGCGGCCGTTCTTTTCATGATGGCCGCGCGGCCAGCCCTCGCCGCGGCGGCCGCGGAGCCCGCGCCGGTCAACTGGACCGCGATCGCGATGTTTCTGATCTTCGTTCTTTCGACGCTCTACATCACCTTCTGGGCGGCGCGGCGACGCGCGACGCGGGCGCAGTTCTATACCGCCGGCGGCGAAATAACGGGCCTTCAGAACGGGCTCGCCATCGCGGGCGACTATATCTCCGCGTCGTCCTTTCTCGGCGTATCCGCCCTTATCTATTCTTATGGCTATGACGGCGTCGTTTACGTCATCGGCACCATCGCGGGCTGGCCGATTGTCATGTTCCTGCTCGCGGAACGCCTGCGCAATCTCGGCCGATATAATGTCGCCGATGTCGTATCCTACAGGCTGGGGCGCGCGCCGATCCGAATTTTCTCCGCCGTCGGAGCCCTGATCGTCATCGCGATGTACCTGGTCGGCCAAATGATCGGCGCCGGACAGCTCATCAAGCTCTTGTTCGGACTGGATTACGACTATGCCGTCCTCCTCATGGGCGCGCTGATGATCGTGTACGTGACGTTTGGCGGCATGCTGGCGACCACCTGGATTCAGATCGTGAAGGCCGTTCTTCTGCTGCTCGGCGTCAGCTATATCGGTTTCGCCGTGCTCTGGCGTTTCGGCTTCGATCTGAACGCATTGATCGTGACGGCGGTCGATGCGCATCCGAAACATGACGCGATCATGCGGCCGGGGCTTCTGCTCACCGACCCCATTTCCACCGTATCGCTTGGCATCGCGCTGATGTTCGGAACGCCGGGGCTGCCGCATATATTGATGCGATTTTTCACCGTCCCGAACACGAAGGAAGCCAGGAAATCGATCCTGTTCGCCTCAAGCTTCATGGGATATTTCTACCTGCTGCTTCTGATCATCGGCTTCGGCGCCATCGCGCTGGTCTCGACCAACCCCGAATATCTCGACGCCTCGGGCGCGCTGCGTGGCGGCGGCAACATGGCCGCCGTCTTGCTGGCCCATGCGGTCGGCGGGAATTTGTTCATGGGGTTTATTTCCGCCGTTACGTTCGCGACGATTCTCGCCGTCGTGTCCGGACTCGCCCTGTCGGGGGCGACGGCGGTGTCGCACGACCTCTACGCGAACGTGTTCCGGCATGGGCGGGCGAACGACCGACAGGAGGTTCTGGTGTCGAAAATCGCGACAGTCGCGCTTGGAATCGTCGCGGTCGCGATCGGAATTTTAGCGCAAAAGCAAAATATCGCCTTTCTGGGCGGTCTGGCCTTCGCGGTCGCGGCCAGCACGAATTTTCCACCGCTGCTTCTCTCGATCTACTGGCGTGGGCTGACGACCAGGGGCGCGGTCGTTGGCGGTTGCCTTGGTTTGTTAAGCTCGGTCGGCCTCACGGTCTTAAGCCCCACGATCTGGGTTCACGCCCTTGGATACGCCTCGCCGATTTTTCCCTATGACTCTCCAACGTTGTTTTCGATGCCGCTCGCCTTTATCGGCGCGTGGCTCGTTTCGATCCTGGATCGCAGCCCAGAAGCGGCGACCGTCAAGGCGCGGTTCGAAGAACAATATATTCGTTCGGAAACCGGCATCGGATCGATAAAATCTTCTTGACTTCGAATGCAACGCACCCGGCATACTGCGTTCCAGGATTGCTGGACCGCAAACGCCGTGGCGGCCAAACGTAAGGCCTCAAAAGCTGAGCTTGCTGACCAACAATCCCCGGCCGCGAGGCAAGCGTGGCGCAAATGTCACGCTGTCCACCCCTGCATATGCAAAGCTGCAAAATTCCATTGACTGGGATGCAGTTCCAACATATCAGGAAAGAGTTCCGTTTAATGGAATGACGTTCCGCTGGCGCTTAATCGAGGCGTCTCTAAACGTGGTTCCACGAGCGCGCTGTGAATTGAAGGTTAGTGACGCTGAGGCTGAATGCCCTGCGTTCATAACGCCTTCCTAAATAACCGGATCTGAACAAGGGAGCTAATTGTGACTATAAAGATAAGGCCTATTTTCTTTTGCACGACGATATTGGCGGCTGGACTTGTTTCCGCGCCGGGGATCTTCGCGCAGACCGCCGATAGCGCGGCGCCCGCTCAGGAGCAGTCATCTCCCGAGGAGATCGTGGTTACGGCCCGTAACCGCGCCGAGAAGCTGAAAGACGTTCCGATCTCGATCACGGCGATCACAGGCGATACGCTGGACAATCTGGATGTCACATCCACAAACGCTTTGGCGAATTACTCGCCAAGCTTAACCTTCCCGACATTCACACCGGGTTATTTCGCGGGTCGCCTCGGCAACCGCCCGCTCATTTTCCGCGGCCTTAACCTCGTCAACAACAACGGCATCGACGCCGCGAGCCTTGTCTTCATCGACGGCGCGCCGCTGTTGGGCGGTGAAATTCCCGTTGGACTGGATGTAGCGCGCGTGGAAGTGCTGCGCGGTCCGCAGAGCGTCTATTTCGGCCGTTCGACGATGGCCGGCGCGGTTAACTATGTTACCAAGGACGCGAGCGATAACTGGTCCGGTGATTTCGAGGCGAAGCTCGGAACCTACGACAAGAAGTCATTCCAGGGCTCGATCTCGGGGCCGATCGTTCCGGGCAAGCTGAATGTCGGCATTATCGGCAGCGACGTCAGCAATGGTGGCTATGACGCCAATCCAGGCAATCCCGGCGAAAAGCTCGGCGCCCAAAGCACAAACTCGATCGCCGTGACCATCGATTTCCGGCCGACGGACACGATCACGATCAAGGCGTTCGGCAATTACTTCGAAGAGAAGGACGGCCCGGCGGATGAGGTCACCCTTCATTCGACTGCCGATAATTGTAAATTGAGCCCGGCGGCCGTCAATAATTATTACTGCGGCGCTTTCCCAACCTATAGTCAGATTCCAAACGCTTTTTGGCAGAATACGCAAATGACGGCGTTGGAAGCGTCGACTCTCTTCAGCCCGAAATGGTTGACGCCGGGGGAATTCAGCCCCCAGTTCGGCGCGCAGCGCAAGGCGATCCTGGGCCACGTCGTGGCGACATGGGAAATCGGCGATTTCGCGACGTTGGAAAGCCGTACGGCCTACGAGCATGACGAATCGCTCGGCGCGAGCGACAGCGTTCTAGAACCTCCGAGCCTCGCGGCGGCGCCCGGCGATA
>CAJCJC010000422.1 GCA_903970575.1 Alphaproteobacteria bacterium | reverse complement strand
GAACCTGACCCTCTTTCCTCCCCGCCTATGGGCGGGAACCGAAACTCCGACGACAAGTAGGCGGCGATGTATGCGGCCTCCAAAGTCGAAACTTGGCAAAGCATAGATGAGGCGGCGATGAGACGGCTCAAGATCTCGCACGTAACGACCTATAATTACGCCAGTCCGGTTAGCTTCGGCGATCACCGGATGATGCTGCGTCCGCGCGACAGCCACGATTTGCGCCTTCTGTCCACCAGCCTCGCGATCGAGCCCAGGCCGAGCGCGGTGCGTTGGTTGCATGACGTACTCGGCAATTCCGTCGCGATCGCGAGCTTCGATACGAAATCCACGCAATTGCGGTTCGATAGCGAGATCGTGCTTCAGCATTTCGAGTCCGACGAGCCGAGCTGTCCGATCGAGGCGTATGCGCGGACCTATCCCTTCAGCTATGCCGCGAACGAGATACCGGACCTCGCCCGGTCCATGGAACGCCAATACGACGACCCCGATCACGCCGTCGATGGGTGGGCGAAATCCTTCGTCGCGACCGATGGCCCGACCGACACCTGGGAGATGCTGGGCGCCATCACCAAGGCCATTCAGCGCGACATGTTCTATTTGATGCGAGAGGCCGAGGGGGTGCAGAGCCCGGTCGAGACGCTGAAAACCAAAAGCGGCAGTTGCCGTGATTTCGCGGTGCTGATGATGGAGGCGACGCGCTCTCTCGGCCTGGCGGCGCGTTTCGTCAGCGGTTATCTCTACGACGCCAATAAGGATGGCGTCGGAGTTGTGGGCGGCGGCGCCACCCATGCCTGGACCCAGGTCTATCTGCCGGGATCGGGATGGATCGAGTTCGACCCGACCAACGGCATCATCGGCAACCGCGACCTGATCCGCGTCGCCGTCGCCCGCGACCCCAACCAGGCGGCGCCCCTCCAGGGCGCCTGGACCGGCGCTCCCGGCGACTATCTTGGCATGAATGTCAAAGTCAGCGTGTCGGCCGTTTCGGAGTAAAGAGCGGCCCCTTAACGCAGCCGATAAACGGTTTCCCGAACCGGCATATTTGTGCCAAAGTCCTTTACGTATTTAAAAACCGCGTCGCGTTTCTGCTGCGTATTCAATCGTAAAGACTTTTTTTATGACTTCGAGTTCCTGGGTTTCCGCGCATAAAGGCATGATACGCGGCGGGCTTGCCGTCATTGTCATTGCCATCGTGGGCATTGGTTTTTGGCGCGCGAGCCCGCCAAGCAAGGCCGGTGGCAAGGCGACCGTGAACCCCGTGCCGGTCGTTACCGCGATCGCCGCGAAACAGGATTTTCCGGTCTATCTAAGCGGCATCGGTTCGGTGCAGGCGTTCAACACCGTTACCGTCAAGCCGCGCGTCGATGGCGAGATCGAGAAGATCGCCTTCACCGAAGGACAAGACGCGGCGGCCGGCGACCTTTTGGCGGAGATCGACCCGCGTCCGTTCCAGGCCCAGCTTGAGCAGGCGGAGGCGCAAAAGGCGCATGACGAGGCGCAGCTTGAAAACGCCCGCCGCGATTTCGACAGGTCCAACAAACTGGTCGGGCGAGGCTACGCCACGCAGCAGATTGTTGACACTGAGAACGCATCCGTCGCGGCGCTGGGGGCGGCGATCAAGGGCGATCAGGCGCAGATCGATTACGCCAAGGTGCAACTGGCCTATACCAGGGTCACGGCCCCCATCGCCGGGCGGATCGGCATTAGGCTTGTCGACCAGGGCAACGTCGTCCATGCGGCCGATTTCGCGGGTCTGGCGGTGATCACCCAAGTCGAGCCGATTTCTGTCATGTTCACCCTGCCGGAAGATTCCTATGACGCGGTCAAGGCCGCGATCGACGCAAGCGCCGCGCCGCTTCAGGTTTTCGCCTATGCTCGCGACAATGCGTCCAAGCCGCGCGCCGAGGGCGCTCTGCTGCTCCTGAACAATCAGATCGATCGCGCGACCGCTACGCTTCAGCTCAAAGCCAATTTCCCAAACCGGGATCTGGCGTTGTGGCCTGGCCAATTCGTCAATATTCGCCTGATGCTGGCAGCGCGCCATGATGGCGTGGTCGTGCCGACGGGCGCGGTGCAGCGCGGCCCCGCCGGATTCTACGCCTATGTCGTGAATCAGGCGGGCGCCGCCGAGATGAAGCCGATCGAGGTCTCGCAAAGTCGGGACGGCCTGGCGCTCGTCACGCATGGGCTGGCGGAGGGGGACCGGGTTGTGGTGGATGGCCAGTACAAGCTGAGGCCGGGCGCGCCCGTGATGGAGCAACCGGCCGGCAAGAGCGCGGCCGCCAGCCCGTGAGCATGCTGACGGCCTTTATTCACCGGCCGATCGCGACGTCGCTCTTGGCGGGCTCGCTGCTGTTGGCTGGGCTGGCGGCCTATCCGCGATTGCCGGTGGCGTCCGTGCCCCAGGTCGATTTCCCGACGATCGAAGTATCCGCGACGTTGCCCGGCGCCAACCCGGAAACAATGGCGTCCAATGTCGCGGCCCCCCTGGAGCGTCAACTTTCCCAGATTTCCGGCGTCACGCAAATGACGTCGAGAAGTGGCCTGGGGGCCACTTTTATATCCGTGCAGTTCGATTTAAGCCGCAACATCGACGGCGCCGCGCAGGATGTGCAGACGGCGATCACCGCGTCGGCGGCTCAACTCCCCACAAATCTGCCGAATCCGCCGACCTACACCAAGATCAATCCGGCCGATTCGCCGGTTGTCGTGATGGAGATCAGTTCCGACGCCCTTCCCCTGGACGCCGTGGGAAATTACGCGGCGACGATCCTGGTTCCAGGATTTTCGCAAATCCCGGGGGTAGGGCAAGTTCTTCTCTACGCCCCCGAAAAGCCCGCTGTCAGAATTCAGGTCGACCCCACGAAACTCGCCGCGATCGGGCTCGATCTCGAGGCCGTTCGGACCCAGATCGCGAGCGCGACGTCGAATAGCCCCAAGGGAACGATCGACGCGCAAAAACAAAGCTTTACCGTTTATGACAACGATCAGCTGTTGAGCGCCGAGGAGTGGAACAATGTTATCGTCGGCGACCATGCCGGCGCCCCTATCCGCATTCGCGATATCGGCAGGGCGGTCGACAGCATCGAAGATACAAAGGAGGCGGCATGGGCTTACGCCGCCGCCGCCGCTCCGCCGGGTTATGTATTCAGTAACGGCAAGGTCGTTATCCTGGGCGTATTTCGGCAACCGAATAGCAATTTGATCCATGTCGCCGATGAGGTAAAGGCCAAATTGGTCGATATCGAGCGGGAAATTCCGCCTTCAATCCAGGTTAGAATTTATCATGATCGGGCTCCATCGATCATAAGATCGATTAGGGATTTGCAGGGAACGGTTTTGATAACGATAATTCTTGTCGTAATCGCAATATTTATTTTTCTCAGGAATTTCCCCGCCACCGTAATTCCTTCCGTTACAATTCCATTGGCTCTGTTTGGCGCCTTTGCCTGCATGTATCTGCTGAGCTATAGCCTCGACAACCTGTCGTTGATCGCGCTCACGATCGCCATTGGCTTTGTCGTCGACGACGCCATCGTGATGTTGGAAAACATTTTTCGGCATGTTGAAGAGGGCATGGCTCCACTCGACGCCGCCGTCAAAGGGGTTGGCGAAATCGGCTTTACGATCGTGTCGATCTCGCTGTCGCTGGTCGCGGTCTTTATCCCGGTCTTGTTCATGGATGGAATTGTCGGCCGGTTTCTCCGAGAGTTCGGGATTACCGTGAGTCTGACGGTGTTCATGTCGATGATCGTCTCGCTGGTCTTCACGCCGATGCTGTGCGGGCGCTTTCTGCGGATGCCAGTTAAATCGAATGCCGCGGGGGTTTTTCGAACCTTCGAGCATGGCTTCAAGGTCATGCAGACCGGGTACGAGACTTGGCTTGTCCGCGTTCTGCGTCACAGGGCGTTGACGCTCGCCGGTTTCCTTCTGACGATCGCAATCAGCATTTGCTTATATGTTTTTATTCCAAAGGGGTTCTTTCCGCAGGAAGATACCGGCTCCCTGGTCGGAGCGGCCGTCGCCGCCGACAGTATCTCCTATGAAGAAATGACCAAGAAGACGAGCCAGATCGCTGACATTGTCAGAAGCGATCCCGACGTTCTGACATTCACCTATAATGTCCATTCAAGCTCCCTCAACACGGCTTATTTTTTTCTCAATCTGAGATCGTTCGATGAGGGAAGAAAAATCTCAGCCGATCAGGTCATCGCGCGCCTGCGCCCGCAAATCGCCAGACTGACCGGCGTCAATCTGTTCCTGCAAACCGTTCAGGACGTCACGATCGGCGCCCGGCTCGCCAGCACGCAATATCAGTACACGCTGACCGACCCCAGCCTCGACGAACTTAATCTCTGGGCGTCCCGGCTTCTGGATGGCTTCCGGACCTTGCCGCAACTGACCGATGTCGCGACCGATCTTCAGAATGGCGCCTACACGGCGGTCGCGGATATCGATCGCGATCAGGCTGCGCGGTTCGGCATTCAACCGGCGTTGATTGACGCCACGCTCTATGATGCGATCGGCCAGCGGCAGGTGGCGCAATATTACACCCAGGTGAACAGCTATCACGTCATTCTCGAGGTCACGCCCGCGCTACAGGGCGATCCTGACCTATTCAGCAAGATATACCTGACTTCGCCCACGACCGGCGGTCAGGTGCCGCTTTCGGCGCTGGTGAAGCTCGATATGAGCCGGAACAATTATCTGGCCATCAACCACCAGGGCCAGTCGCCGGCGGTGACGCTTTCCTTCAATCTCGCTGCCGGCGCCTCGCTCGGCGAAGCGGTCGACGCGGTGAATGCCTTGAAGGCAAATCTGGGCACGCCAGCCTCCCTGAACGGCTCGTTCGAAGGAACGGCCCGTGCGTTCCAGGCGACATTGGCGACGCAGCCCTATTTGATCGCGGCGGCGTTGATAGCCGTCTATGTCATTCTAGGCGTGCTGTACGAAAGCTATGTCCACCCCCTGACCATTCTGTCCACACTGCCGTCGGCGGGCGTGGGGGCGTTGCTGTTGCTGTGGATCACCGGATACGATCTCAGCCTCATCGCCCTGGTGGGCATTCTGTTGCTGATCGGCATCGTCAAGAAGAACGGCATCATGATGGTCGATGTCGCCCTTCAGGCCGAGCGTGCGGGCATGACGCCGGAGGCGGCGATTTTCCATGCCTGCTCGCTCCGGTTTCGCCCCATCATGATGACCACCATTTGCGCCCTGCTCGCCGGCGTTCCCTTGATGCTGAGCCACGGAACCGGATCGGAATTCCGCCAACCGCTCGGCGTCGCGATGGTGGGTGGGTTGGTGGTCTCGCAGGCGCTCACCCTCTTCACCACGCCTGTCGTCTATCTCTACCTGGACAGGGCCAACCGGAAACTTGAACACTGGTGGTCGCGCGCAAGGATCGCACGATCCGTTTGACATATATTTCCGATCTTCGGAACGTTTAGGCCTGCGGCCCACTTACTTCGCAACTGTATGATTTTAGCGGAGTTTAGTGATGGGCACGATCTTGATTATTGTCATTTTGGTACTGCTGCTGGGCGGCGGCGGCGGATATTATGGGTATAACCGTTATGGCGGCGCGGGTCTGGGCGGCGTGCTTGGTCTGATTATAGTGGTTCTTCTGGTTCTGTGGCTGCTTGGCGGGCTCGGCGGCCGGATTTAAGGGATTGGATGGCCGCTTTCGGCGCATGCCGAGGGCGGCCATCCGGTGCTTAAGGCTGCTTTGGCGGTAGGTTTTCTTCGCCTATGATTGCGTCTCGTATTTGACGCAAGGCGATCATGATTAGCTTGATAAGACTATCGATGGTGTGGACGCTTGTCGCGTTGCCGGCCATCGGACAAATCCCCGCCCATCCCACGACCACGCCGGCGATCGATGCAACCGATCTCGCCGCGCGGGACAAGGCGATTTCCGACGATATCTTCGAGGGGCGCGGCCCCGGAACCGCGGCGGGCGAACGCGCCGCCGACTGGATCGCCGACG
>CAJCJC010000421.1 GCA_903970575.1 Alphaproteobacteria bacterium | reverse complement strand
CAGCCGCCGATGCCGACGCGGATGGCGCCTGGGCTCATGATCGTCGACCTGACGTGTCAGCGTCGGCGCGCCGACGCCGAGCGGAAGGCGAGCATCAAGAGCACGATCCCGACATTCACCCCCAGCAGGATGGCCGCCGCCGCGACCGGATCGCCCAACCGCTCGGCCAGAAAGCGATCGGCCAGGACGTAAAGAAAGATCAGGCCGGCAAGTCCGAACAGGGCGACCAGGCCCCATAGGATCGCGCCGGCAATGAGGGGCGTGACGAACCGGGCGCGCAATTCCGCCTTGGCCTGCTCGACGCCTTTATGGACCGTGTCGGAAAGGGCGCTCATGATGCACCACGCGAATTACGAGGGTGGAGAAGGAATGCAGCGTGTTGGCGTTTGCGCCGACAGCCCAGGCTTCGCCAACGCCGCCAAGACACGCCATGTTCCAGCTTATCATGGGCGCGGTATTCCCGTATGCATCCGACTGTCGATTTTTGAAGGCGATCCGAATCCATGATCATCCCGCGCACGGCGCAAACGGCCGAAAGCGTCGCCCGTCATTACGATACGCTGGACCGGTTCTATCGGGAGATCTGGGGCGAGCATGTGCATCATGGGCTGTGGCGCGGCGGCCGGGAGACGCCGCTGGACGCGGTCGAGGCGCTGACCGCGCTTGTCGCCGAGCGGCTGGAGCTGAAATCCGGGCAGGCGGTCTGCGATGTGGGCTGCGGCTATGGCGGAACATCGCGACTTTTGGCTGATCGCTGGGGATGCGACGTGACCGGTCTCACCCTCTCCGAAAAGCAGCTCGATTACGCCCAGCGCGCGTATCCACGCCCGAACCCCGTGCTCCTGCGGCGGGACTGGCTGGAGAACGGCTTTGCCCCTGAAAGCTTCGACGCCGTGCTGTCGATCGAAAGCTCCGAGCATATGGTCGATAAGCCGAAATTCTTCGCGGAGGTCGTGCGGACGCTAAAGCCAGGCGGCCGCTTCGCCACCTGCGTGTGGCTTTCTTCGGAAAAGCCGGGCGCGGCCGCGATCCGCCATCTGCTGGAGCCGATCTGCCGCGAGGGCAGGCTGCCCAGCATGGGTTCGGAGAGCGAGTATCGCGCGATGATCCGTGATTGTGGCCTTGAACTGATCGGCTTCGAGGATTTGACGGCGTTCGTGTGGAAAACCTGGTGGTTGTGCCTCGTACGGGCGGTCAAGGGCGTGCTGACCCAGCGAAGCTATCGCAATTTCCTGCTCGACCCTGGAAACGGCGACCGGCTGTTCGCCGTCACCTTGCTCAGAATATTGATCGCCTATCGCACCGGCGCCATGCGGTATGGGCTGTTCTGGGCGCGAAAGGCATGAGGGGGCGCAGCCAATGCTGTTGAAATTGATGATGAGCCCGCTCGGCTACAAATTCGATCGCTGGATGTTGCGCTGGACCGGGGATTCGCCGCTGACGCGCCTGTTCGCGAAGCAGGGCGGGTATAAGCCCAAGATGCCGCTGCTGTTGGTGGCCAAGGGGCGCAAGAGTGGCAAGAAACGCGCGGTGGCGCTCGCGTATTTCGAAATCGACGGCAAACTTCTTTTGGTCGGTTCCGCCGGCGGCAGCCCGACCGAGCCGGATTGGGTCCGCAATCTGCGCGCGAACGCGGACGCCACGATCTATATCGACCGCAAGCCCCGCCCGGTGAAGGCCCGAATCGCGCACGGCGATGAACGCCACGCGCTGTGGGAAACGCTGGCCGCCGCCGTCCCCACCTACGCTGAATTTCAGGCGCGGGTGAAGCGCGAGATTCCGCTGGTGATTTTGGATTGAAGTCGACGAACTTTCGTGTCCGCCCGCGCCATATCATAATGATCGTCGTCGCGCGCGAAGCGTGGCGATCGATGTATCAGCGGGCGGCGCCAGGGATTGCCGTGTCGCTAGGCTCCTCGCAGTGACGTTTATTTGCACGGCATCAGCGAATCCAGCGTGTCGCGTCTACGTGCGCTTTTGTTGTAGACAATATGAGGCCCGCAGTTGATGCCGGGGCTGCTCCTCTTTATCGGCGCGCTCGCGATTGGCCTGTGCGGTTCTGTGATCGCTGTCGGTTTGCGCCTGTCGCGGCCGGCCAGGACACTTATAGGCTCGCCGCCGGATGTTCTTTCCGAGGCTGAGACAATTACGCTTCGTTCGGGCTCGGGCGCGCTTGTGCGGGGTTGGTGGCTCTCGGCGCAGCGCCCAGGCGGCGGCGGCGCGGTCGTCTTGATGCATGGCGCATGGACTAATCGGCTGCGCTGGCGCGGCGCGCCGAGATTTTGCGCGACCATGGTTTCGCGGTGCTGCTGTTCGATTTCCAGGCCCATGGGGAGAGCGGCGGAGAGCGCGTTACCTATGGTTGGCGGGAGTCGTTCGATGCCGCAGCCGCCGTTGAATTCGTTCGGCAAAGGCTGCCCCGGGAGCGAGTCGGCGTGATCGGCGTGTCGCTTGGCGGTGCGGCGGCTCTTCTGGGCCCGGGGCCGCTTAAGGTGGACGCCTTCGTGCTGGAGTCGGTTTACCCCGATATCGATCGGGCTCTCGCCAATCGGCTGAGTACGAGCCTGGGCCGGTTCGCGGGACCGCTTTTGACGCCTTTGCTCGTCGCCGCGTTCAAGCTGCTGCTGCCGCCGGTCCTCGGCGTCGTCGCCGATAAGCTGCGGCCTATCGATCGCATTGGCGGCATATCCGCGCCGCTCCTGCTGGCTTCCGGCTCCGCCGACCGTCGCACGCCGTTGCACGAGGCAAAGCTACTATTTGACGCCGCGCCGGAGCCCAAGCGTTTCTGGGTGGTGGAGGGAGCCGCCCATGTCGATCTGGAGGCGCACAATCCAGGCGAATACTGGCGGGTCGTGCTGCCGTTCTTGGAGGGAACGTTGCGAACGTCGCATTAACGCCGTCGGGCTTACCCTCGCAACTGTGGCGCCGGCCGCCGATTCGTCTTAGCATCCCTTCAACAAAAGGCTTGGGGAGGACATCGTGACGATCACCGTTCAGTGGGGGCGGTTTCTGGTCGCTTCGGTCGCCGGGTCGATCCTGGTGCTGGCGCTGTATATGATTTGGCAGATGACGCCTTTCGTTGCGGCCATGTCCGTTGGGTATCCGGCGCGGCCGCCGGCGGAGGCGAAGCCGCTGGTCCCGTTCCTGTTCGCGGCATCGCTTATCCAACTCGTGGTCTTTTGCTATTTGTATCTGCGCGTTTATCCACGGCGCGGCTTGGCGAACGCCATTTGGTGGGGCGCGTGGGCCGGGCTGTTCATGGTCATCCCGGACGGGCAGTTCTTCGTCGGCACGCCCAATATGGGCTGGGGGCTGCTGGCGTTGCAGATGGGCGCGGGGATCGTGACCGCGATCTTGCTGATGATCTTCTTTCAGTTGGCCTATCGCCCGAAGGATGAACGTTGGGCGCCAGCGCCGACCGATTGGCGGCGGTTCCTGATTTTTGGCGGGCTCGGCGCCGTGCTGGTGTTCGTGCTGGACATCTCGTTCCACCAGCATCTGGCGCAGGTCTTGTTCGATGAATACCCGGCGCATGATTTCCCGCGCCGGCCGCCGGATGAAGCGGTATCCCTATTGCCCTGGCTGTTCGTGACGTACTTGGTCCAGCTCAGTCTGTTTTGCTTTTTGTTTGTAAGGATTTACCCGAGGCGCGGGATGGGGAGCGCGATCTGGTTCGGCGCCTGGCTCGGGCTGTGGGTGGTGATCCCGAACATGGAGTTTTTCGTCGGGCTCGATAAATTCACCTGGCATATGTTGGCCATCCAGGTTCCAGAAGGCATGAGTCTGACCATCATGTTGATGATCTTCTTCGAATGGGCTTATCGGCCGAAGCCTCGGCGCGCGGGGCTCGCGGCGGCGGCCTAGCCGGCCAGCCGCGCCTCGAAATCCTCCATCAGGCGGTTGAACTCGGGCGGCAGCTTGTCGCCGAAGCGGGTGAAATGGGTGCGCACCTGGTCCAACGTGGCGCTCCATTCGGCGGGGTCGATCGCCAGCAGGCGGGCCATGTCATCCGCCGACGCGTCCAGACCGCCAATCTCGATGCCGTCCTCGCCGATGACGGGCACATAGCCGACGGGCGTTTCCTCCGCCATGCCTCGGCCGCCGCAACGGGCGAATATCCAGGCCAGCACGCGGGCGTTTTCGCCGAATCCGGGCCACAGGAACTGCCCGTCATCGCCCTTGCGGAACCAGTTGACGAAGAAAATCTTGGGCGGATGCGCGCCGTCGCGGCGGCCGATCCTAAGCCAATGGGCGAAGTAATCGCCCATGTGATAGCCGCAGAACGGCAACATCGCCATCGGGTCGAAACGCAGTTCGCCGATGGCGCCAGTGGCCGCCGCCGTGGTTTCCGAACTCATTTGCGCGGCGAGGAAGACGCCTTCCTCCCAGTTGCGCGCCTCGAACACCAGGGGCGCCACGGTCGAGCGACGGCCGCCGAACAAGAAGGCGTCGATCGGCACGCCGGCGGGGTCTTCCCACTCCTGGGCGACGGAGGGGCATTGCGCGGCGGGGGTGGTGAAACGGGCGTTGGGGTGGGCGGCCGGGCGGCCGGAGTCCTGCGTCCAGCCCTGGCCGCGCCAGTCGGTCAGGCCCTCCGGCGGCGTTTTCGCCATGCCTTCCCACCAGACGTCGCCATCGTCGGTGAGCGCGCAATTGGTGAAGATCGAATTGCGGCCCACGGCGGCGAGCGCGTTGGGATTGGTCTTGTCGCTGGTGCCGGGGGCGACGCCAAAGAATCCGGCCTCGGGGTTGATGGCGCGCAGGCGGCCGTCGTCGCCGAATTTCATCCAGGCGATATCGTCGCCGATGGTCTCGACCTTCCAGCCGGGCAGGGTTGGGATCAGCATCGCAAGATTTGTCTTGCCGCAGGCGCTGGGGAAGGCGCCGGCGACGTATTTGACCTCTCCGGTGGGCGAGGTCAGCTTGAGGATCAGCATATGTTCGGCGAGCCAGCCCTCGTCGCGCGCCATCACCGAGGCGATGCGCAAGGCCAGGCATTTCTTGCCCAGGAGCGCGTTTCCGCCATAGCCGGAGCCGAAGGACCAGATTTCCCGGGTTTCCGGGAAATGGACGACATAGACGTTCCCAGGGTTGCAGGGCCACGACACATCCTCGACCCCGTCGGAGAGCGGCATGCCGACCGAATGCAGGCACGGGATATACGCGCCATCATGGCCGAGCTGGGCCAGCGCCGCCGCGCCCATGCGGGTCATGATGCGCATGGAGACGGCGACATAGGGCGAATCGGTCAGTTGTACGCCGATACGGGCGATGTCGGAGCCTATGGGTCCCATCGAGAACGGCACGACATACATCGTCCGACCGCGCATCGCGCCAGCGAACAGTCCGGTCAGCGTCTCGCGCATCTCCCCCGGCTCGCGCCAGTTATTCGTGGGGCCGGAATCGTCCTGACGGGTCGAGCAGATAAACGTTCGCCCCTCGACCCGGGCCACGTCGGCCGGGTCCGAAAGGGCCAGAAACGATCCAGGGCGCTTGACGTCGGAAAGCCGGCGGAACGTGCCGTTATCGACCAGAAGTTGGCAAAGTGCGTCATATTCCTTAGCCGAGCCGTTGCACCAATAAACGCTGTCGGCCTCGGTCAATTGGGCAATCCGCTCGACCCAGGCGAGCAGATTTTGATGTCGCGTGGGCAGTGAAATCCCCTGATCCATTCCCTGAAACGCTCCATTCCGGTTTTCGCGCCGCTCGAAATGGCGCATCCGCGATCTTTTCATGCTAGATCAACGATGCTTTCTGGAATTCAAATCGCGGGATGTCCAGTGTCGTGGCGGCGCAACGCCAATTTCCTCTCAAAAAAACGGATGGCGCCTTTTGACACCGGGGAATTGCCCGAGACATTCGGACCGTCGGACTATAGGGCATATGTCACCATGGATATGACAGGCGAACATCGCATCGGGTTGCCGCTGGAAACGGTCTGGCGGGCGCTGAACGACCCGGACATCCTGAAGGCGTCGATTCCCGGTTGCGAGGAGCTGATCCGGGAGTCCGATACGGGCTTCAAGGGGCGCATCGCCGCGGCGATCGGGCCAGTGCGGGCGAAATTCTCCGGACAGGCGACGCTGACCGATATCGATCCGCCGAACGGCTATACCCTGACCGGCAATGGGTCCGGCGGCGCCGCGGGCATGGTGAAGGGCGGCGCCAAGGTCAGGCTTGCCGCCGACGCCGAAGGCACGATCCTCTCTTACGAGGCCCACGCGCAGGTCGCCGGCAAGCTGGCCCAGATCGGCTCGCGGCTGGTCGATATGGCCGCCAAGAAGATGGCGGATGAATTTTTTCACAATTTCGTCCAGCAGCTGGAGCCGGTGGCGCTGGCCGAAGCGCCCGCGCCGCCGGCCGAGACACGGAAGCCAACCGTCACCCCCCAGCCGCAAATTGTCGTCGCGACGCCCGTGACCGAAATAGCCGCGGTCGGATCGCCGACGCTGACGGAGCCTGCGGCCTCATCGCCGCAGCCAGTGGAAAGCGGTTCCCACAAGCGGCGGTCTTGGCTAATTTGGGGGCCTGTCGCGTTGATCGTCATTATTATTATCGCGTTTCTGGAAGGGGT
>CAJCJC010000420.1 GCA_903970575.1 Alphaproteobacteria bacterium | reverse complement strand
TCCGCCTCCAATCTCTCCACGTTTTACGAAGAGTTTCGTTTGGTCGCCGCCAATGGGGCGGTCCGCTGGATTAGAAGCCACGCGCCGCCCCAGTCCATGTCTAATGGCGATGTCGTATGGGACGGCTTGGCGATAGAAATCACGGCCGAAAAATCCTCGGAAACAGAGCTTGCGTTTCTTGCGTTTCACGACCCCCTGACAGGTTTGTGTAACCGCCTCAATTTCAATAACGCCCTCGCCAGAGCGATCGGGTTGATCGACGAACGAAAGCGGATGGCGGTCTTCATCGTCGATCTCGATACTTTTCAAGAGATCAATGACGCGCTCGGCCAGTCCATAGGCGATGATGTCCTACAAATGATTGGCGAAAGATTGAAGGCGTCCGCCGAGCGTTGTCAGGGCATTGTCGCGCGCTTAGGCGGTGATGAATTCGGCATTATGATCCCCGACGTTTCGACAGATGAACAGTCGATCGCCGATCTCTGCCAGACAATCTGTACGGAGATTTCCCGGCCTCTGCGGATTTCGGAACACGAACTGGTCCTCCAAGCCTGCGTCGGCGTCGTCATATTTCCATCGGACTCGGATAAGCAGCAGGCCATAATCCCGGACTTGGCGATTGAACTTTTGAAGCGCGCGGACTTGGCGCTTCACATCGCAAAGCAGGAAGGGCCGGGTGCTTATAGTGTGTATCGCCCGGAGGCTGACGAGCGTTTACGCAATCGCATGATCTTGAGACAATCCCTCCATCGTGGAACGGAAGAAAAGCAGTTCGAGCTTCATTATCATCCCTTGGTGGCGCTTTCATCCGGCCGCATTGTTGGCGCGGAAGCGCTTGTCCGGTGGAATCATCCAGAATTGGGGAT
Organism: Alphaproteobacteria bacterium; assembly: GCA_903970575.1. Taxonomy (GTDB): domain Bacteria; phylum Pseudomonadota; class Alphaproteobacteria; order BOG-932; family Roseiterribacteraceae; genus BOG-932. Next base: position 8,809 of record CAJCJC010000420.1, on the reverse strand, counting down.
GCAACGGCCCGACATGTTCATTCCGCTTGCGGAGGCGTCCGGCGCGATCATTCCCCTGGGCGCCTGGGTCATCGCCGAAGCGATGGCGCAGCATCAAGCCTGGGCTCGGGCGGGGCTGGCTCCGCCACCCATCGCAATCAATGTCTCGAGCGTCCAGCTCAGAAAACCAGGCTTTATCGCCACTGTCGAACAGGCGTTGGCCGAAACCGGCGCCGACCCGCGCAATTTTGAATTTGAACTGACTGAAGGGCTTATAATCGAACCTTCGCCTGAAATATTTCATACCCTAAGTTGGATTAAGTCTCTCGGGTTCGGAGTTACGATCGATGATTTCGGAACCGGGTATTCCACATTTAAATATCTGCGCGATTTTCCGATCGATAAAATTAAGATCGATCAAACATTCGTGCGTCAGCTTGTAATTGGCTCGAGCGATGCATCGATCATCAAGGCGATGATCGCATTGTCCCGGAGCCTGGGTGTTAAGATCGTCGCCGAGGGCATCGAAACGATGATGCAGCGCGATTTCTTGCGCGATGAGGGGTGTGAAATCGGACAAGGGTATCTTTTCGGCGCGCCGTTGACCGCCGAGGATTTTGGCTGGTTGCAGCGAAGCGCGATAACTTTGCCGGTAACCTGAATCCCGGGCAAGGAGATTGCTCTTGAGGCCTGAAATGACGGAAATCGAACGCACCGAGGGATAAGCCTCTCGTCAAGATGGCGACCCGCATCAAGGCGTCAGCCGGGGCGACCTGCGTTTCGAGTCTTTGTTATCCAGCGCTCAAAGCCCGGAAGAGCATTTCGTAATCGTCAAGGACGGCATCGAAAAGCAGTCGCCTTCATGTCTTGTCATCGATCCGATATCGTCGTTATTAAAGGCTGATTATCCATTTGCCGGTCTTATCTGCCTCGCGCCCGGCATCCCGACCGGAGGGAATTGTGAGTGACGGCGAACTGCCGCCGGCTATAGCCGAGGCGGCGAACGGCGCTACGATAACCAGCGCGGACAATATTGTCCCGCGGCTGCGCCTCTATATTGCCCGGTCGACGCCTAACTCGACACGCGCCGAGCGCAATCTGCGGTCGGCTCTCGAAGATTTGGGTGACATTGGCCGTTGCATGGTCTTGGAGATCGTCGATGTTTTCACGAACCCCAAGCGCGCGATCGCCGACGGGATCATCGTTACGCCCACTTTGATCGGAATACGATATAAAACGCGCCTCACGATGATGGGGGATCTGACGGACAGCGGCAAATTAAGCCTTCTCCTGACGAGCTTAAGGAATGTGAGCGAATAGCGATTCGCGTCATTAGCCGTCCAATTTCATCCCGCGCAGCCTTAGCGCATTGGCGATCACCGACACGGAGCTGAGCGACATCGCCAGCGCGGCGACCATCGGGCTCAGCAGAATGCCGAAAGCCGGATAGAGGATGCCCGCCGCCACCGGAATGCCGATCGCATTATAGGCGAAGGCAAACACGAGATTCTGGCGGATGTTTCGCATCGTCATTTGGCTGAGGCGCCGGGCGCGTGCGATCGCCCTAAGGTCGCCTTTGACCAGCGCGATGCCGGCGCTTTGTATGGCCACTTCGGTCCCACCTCCCATCGCGATGCCGACATCCGCCGCCGCCAGCGCGGGCGCGTCGTTGACCCCGTCGCCAGCCATGGCGACGATCCGCCCTTCGGCTTGAAGTGCGCGCACGATGCGCTGCTTGTCCTCGGGCGATACGCCCCCTCTGGCATCCGCGATCCCGAGGGCGCGCCCGACCTCTTCCGCGGTCTTTTGCTGGTCCCCGCTCAGCATCACGATCCGCAGACCCTCATCCCGCAACCGATTGAGCGAATCCTCGGCGTTCGCCTTGATCGGGTCCGCGACGGCGATAAGCCCCGCCGGCTTGCCATCCATGGCGAGCATCAGAACCGTGGCGCCCCCGTTTGTCAGTGCATCCATGTTGTCCGCCATCGCCGCGAAATCGACGCCGAGATCGTTCATCAGCGCCGCGTTGCCGAGCGCCGCGACCTGGGCGTCCATTACGCCCTTGACGCCCTTGCCCGTAACGGCCTGGAATTCGGCGATAGCGTCCGGTTCCACGCCGCGGTCGCGGGCGGCTGTCAGAATCGCGGACGCCAAGGGATGCTCGCTCGCCCGTTCAAGGCTGGCGCCGACCGTCAGGACATCCAACTCGGAAAATCCGCTTGCGGGCGCGATGGCGGTCACCGCCGGTTTCCCTTCGGTCAGCGTCCCGGTTTTGTCGATCACCAGCGTATCGACTTTTCCCAGCCGCTCCAGCGCCTCGGCCGATCGGATCAGAACCCCGGCGGCGGCGCCCTTTCCCAAACCGACCCCAATGCTCATCGGCGTCGCAAGCCCAAGGGCGCATGGGCAGGCGATGATCAGGACGGAGACGGCGGCGATCAGCGCATTGCCTAGCGCTGGCGCCGGCCCCCAAATCGCCCAGACCGCGAAAGACAACAGCGCGACCGTCAGCACCGCCGGCACGAAATACGCCGCCACCCGATCCGCCATTCCCTGGATCGGCGCCCGGCTGCGCTGCGCATCCGCGACCATCGACACGATGCGCGCCAGCATCGTGTCAGCGCCGATCTTTTCGGCCCGCATCACCAGCGCCCCGTTTGGCCCATTGACGGCGCCGCCGGTTAGCTTGTCTCCAGTTTTCTTTACGACCGGTGCGGATTCGCCGGTGACCATGGATTCATCGATCGCGCTTTCGCCCTCTATGACCACGCCATCGACTGGAATGCTTTCGCCAGGACGAACCCGCAGCCTGTCGCCGATCCGCACCTGATCGAGCGGAATATCGGTATCCTCGCCGCCATCCCCGAGCCGCCGCGCCGTCTTTGGCGCCAGGTTCAGCAAGGCGCGCAACGCCCCCCCGGTTTGCGCCCGCGCCTTCAGCTCAAGAACCTGCCCCAGCAGCACCAACACGACGATGACCGAAGCGGACTCGAAATAGACCGGAACCGCGCCGCCCATGTCGCGAAATCCGGCCGGAAACAGTCCCGGCAGCAGAAGGGCGAAGAGGCTGTACAGATAGGCCGCGCCGGTTCCAAGCGCGATCAGGCTGAACATATTGAGATTGCGGCTGACCAGGGACGCCCAGCCACGTTGGAAAAACGGCAATCCGGCCCAAATCACCACCGGCGTCGCAAGCGCGAACTGCACCCAGTGGGAGACTTGCGGCGCGATCAGATCGTCAAGATGGATTGCGTTGATATGACTGCCCATTTCCAGCAAGAAGACTGGCGCCGCCAGCGCCAGCCCAATCCAGAACCGTCGCGACATATCCGATAGCTCCGGGTTCGACGCCGCCTCCGCCGACACCGTCGCGGGTTCCAGCGCCATGCCGCAAATCGGGCAACTCCCCGGCCCCTCCCGCCTGATCTCCGGATGCATCGGGCATGTATAGATAGCGCCTTGAATGGGTTCGGGCGCCGGCGCCGGGTTCAAATATTTGTCCGGATCGGCCTCGAACTTCGCCCGGCAACCGGCGCAGCAGAAATAATAACCCTGCCCATCATGCTGGGTCTTGTGCTTGGCGGTCTCCGGGTTCACCGTCATTCCACAAACGGGGTCCTTGACGGCGAAGTCGGTTGGGATTGTGTCCATTGCAAACCTATCCGCTGGCCCTTTTGTCTCAATCGCTGCATATAACCATAATGCATATATGCATTGAGGAGACAGTTATGCAGCGCCGGATGACCATATCGATTGACGAAGCGGTTTATGAAGGATTGGTGCGTGTCGTCGGCCGGCGCAAGATCAGCCGCTTTCTTGAGGATTTGGCGCGCCCACATGTCGCTTCCGACGAACTGCTCGACGGTTATCGCGCGATGGCGATGGATGAAGAGCGCGAACGAGAAGCGCTCGAATGGAGTGAGGCCCTAATCGGCGACAGTGACCGTGCGTCGCGGTGAGGTCTGGTGGATCGATTTCGACCCAGCGGTGGGCGGGGAGATACAAAAGACTAGACCGGCGATTATCGTCAGCAATGATCTCGCCAATTCGGTGCTCAACCGCGTTCAGGTTATCCCATTAACCAGCAATGCTGGGCGCTTATATCCCAGCGAGGTGCTCGTCACGGTCGCCGGCAAGGCGAGCAAGGCCATGGCGGACCAACTTACCACTGCGTCTAAGGAGCGGGTCAAGAACCGCATAGGCGTCCTTTCACGCGTTGAAATGCAGGCTGTCGATCGCGTGATTAAAATCCAGTTGGGATTGCCGCTATAATCTCACTTTATGCGTGGCGCTTATTTCAACGCCTTGAGTTCCTCGATCTTCACCATCCGGCACGACGGCACGGGATAGGTCTTGGCATCCACCCATCGCAGCAGCAGCGTGCCGCTCGTATGTCCTGCCGTGCCGATGAAATTGCCCAGCCCCGGATCGGATGCGGCGATTACGATGCGCACCGAGCCATCCGGATTATATAAGGCGGTGGTCGTGTTCACATGCACCGGCAGATACCGGTAATCGAGGGATTCCCACCAGTAATTGTCGACCTGCACGTTCCAGAACGCGCATTCGGGAACCTCGCCCTCGATGATCAGCGCCTCGTCGGGTTGAAGCGCCCAGTACATATGCAGATAGAAAATCTTCGGGTCGCCGCCGATCTTGTACCAATGCTCCTGCTCGGTGGTGATCCAGTCGTTCGGCTTGCGCTGAAAATCCTGGGACAGCGCGGCGAAGCTGCGCGCGGTGGCGGTCACGAACTGCGCCGCCTCCCGCAATCCCCGGTCCAGCGTTTCGGCCGACAAGGGCGGCGGCGTCTTCGGCCCGCCGATCCGCTCAATCTTCGCTGTCGCCGGGATTTCCATCGCGCGGTCGAGGAAGGTCTGACGGCCCAGCAGCATCGTCGAATCCGGCGCCATCGGCAGCCAGTTCTTGCCCTTGCGCGTCTGGCTCAAAATGATCTCGAACGTGCCGTCCGGCTCGACGATGAGGGAGTCCGTGTCCAGTTCGCCTGTCGACGCCATCGTGCCGTCGATGGTGTATCGGTTTGCTTTCGTCGCCCAACTGAAATATGGAACCGTGCCGCGCGAGCCCGTCAGCCGGTATTCCTTCGCCCCGTCGATGGTCGCGTTGTGATAGATGTTGTCGGGATTATCGGCGCCGATCTTCGCCGTCTCGTGAGACAGCGCATAGATGCCGGGAAAATCCGTATCCGCGAATTCGAGCTTGCTTTCGAGCCCAAGCCGCAGCAGCCGGCTCAGGTAGCGGAAGCCTTCCGCCCGGTCCAGCTCCGTCGCCGGAGCCTCGGGCCGCAAAATCTGCTGGCCGGCCTCCTTCAGGGCGTCACAGAAATCTTCCCAGCTCTTGCCGCTCATCACGCGCGCCGAGACGTCACTGTCGATTGGCATGAGTCCGCCCTCCCAGGAAACCGAGATTACTGAATGAACCGCGCCCGGTATGACGCGAAATCCTGTTCCAGTTCTTCGGTCGAGATGCCGAACTGCTCCATCGTGTAATGATGCGCCGCCCGCTTTTCCCGCGCATTTTCCCCCAGCCACTCGGTCATCGCGTTTTCCACGTCCGGCGTCATTGGCAAGCCCAGACGCGCCAGAACCGGCCGCGCCTGCTCGACGGGGGATTTCAGCAAATCCTCATATTTGATGTCGATGAAACGATGCGTCCCGATCCGCTCCCGCGCCGCCGCGTAGCGCTCCAGGAATCCGGCCCAGCGCTTTTCCGTGAACTGGCCAACCTGAACCTCGTCGACGGCTTCCGAATTCATGTGATGCAGCGAACTCACCATGCTGCAATAAGACGGCACGGTCTGGATCGGGTCGCGATGCGTCGTAATCACGAGCGTCTCCGGGAAGACCGCGAACAGCGCGTCCAGGGTCGGCAAATGGCCTGGCGTCTTCAGCACCCAGCGTTTGCCCTGTCGTCCAACATCTTGCCACTGAAAGAATTTCAAAATCGTCTTCAACTCTTCATAGGCCGGGCTGTGGTCGAACGAGCCAAGCCATTCCGAGTAAGCCGGAACATACATCGACGACTCCGGCATGGTGCCGACGAAGAACTGATCCATGATGATGATCTCTTCGTCCGGCGCGTCGATCGCGAAGGGATGGATCGACATCATCCCGGCTTTGACATAGCCATCCATTACCTCGGTCGCGAGTCGCCGGCGCTCCACCGGATTGCCGCGTTCTTCCCCCGCGAAGGGCGCGTAGAACTGCGTTTCGAACCAGCGGATGGTGTTTACGCCGGGCGCGACCGACAGCATCCGATGGAACAGGGTGCTGCCCGTACGCGGCAGGCCGACGATCACGCCCGCGACGGTGACCTCTTCGTCAAGGATTTCCGGGTTGCGCTTGATCGCGTCCATCAATCTCAGACGGCTGACGAGCCCATGCACCATGCGGCCCCGCTGAATGGCGATTCCCGTCGGGCTCAGATGCGCCTCGTGCCGCATCGAATTCAGCAGATGGCTCATCGGCTCCACGAACCAGCGATCGCCGAAATCGGTCAGCCCGGTCTGGTGGCTCGCCTCGGCCAGGATAGAGTCGACCTGCAACAAGTCGGTTCCGCTATCGGTCGGTAAGGCGTTCATCGTCAGAGCTTCTCCCCAAGGTCGGCGCCAGTTCTTGCGTCCGGCGGCCACATAACCATCCCATTCAAGGGCGATCAAGGGGAACCTCTCGCCTCTTGCACGGCGTCGCGCTATGCGAGGACTCGTAACAGGCGGCAAGACACGCTACGTACTTGCCATAAGAGCGCGGGCGAGACCGGTGGGTTTCGCAGTCTCACAACAGGGGAAAACATGCAGTCCATCGATGTTGCGTCTCTGCCGAAGGAAGCGTCGACGGTCCAGGTGAAATCCGGCCACACCATGGCTTGGCGCGAGATCGGCGAGGGGAAAGCGGTTGTCTTTATCCATGGCAGCGGCCTTGGCGCCTCCGGTCACAGCAATTTCAAGCAGAATTATCCCGTGATCGGCCAAGCCGGCTATCGGTCTATCGTGCCCGATCTCATCGGCTATGGATGGTCGTCAAAGCTCAGCGACGTGGATTACACGCTCGACCTGTTCAGCGACACGCTGCTCGAGCTTCTGGAAGAAAACGGCGTCACCAAGGCCACTCTGGTCGGCAACTCTCTGGGCGGCGCGGTCGCGCTCGACATCGCGCTGAAGCGGCCGGAACTGGTCGAAAAGCTCGTCTTGATGGCGCCGGGCGGCATCGAGCAGCGCGAGGCCTATTTCGCCATGAGCGGCATTCTCAAGATGGCCCAGGGATCGGCAAAGGGCGTGGATCGCGACGGCCTGCAAGAATTGCTGAAGCTGCTGGTCCATGACCCCCGGCACATCACGCCCGATTTGGTCGACGAACGCTATGAAGTCCTGAAGACCCAATCCAAGGACGTGTTCGGCCGTATGCGCGTGCCCGATCTGTCGCCGCGATTGTCCGAGATCACGGCCCCGATCCTGGGATTCTGGGGCATACAGGATGCGTTTTGCCCCCACACCGGTTACATCAAGATATTGGAGGCATGCCCGAATTCGCGTTTCGTCATGCACGCCGCCTGCGGGCATTGGGTCATGGTCGAATACGCGGACGAGTTCAATCGCACCGTCCTGGACTTCCTGGCGGAGTAGATGATGGAAGACATCGCCGATCTCGGCGCGTTCAGCCGCGAGCTTTATGACGCGCTGAGGGCTCGCCGGACGATCCAGCCGATCAGCGCGCGGGCGCCGGAACTCGGGATCGATGACGCCTATAAGATTTCGCTGGGATTTCTCGATCTGCGTCTGGCCGACGGCGAACGGGTGATCGGCAAGAAGATCGGCGTCACCAGCCAGCCCGTGCAGGATATGCTGAACGTCCGCCAGCCTGACTTTGGCTTTCTGACCGACGCCATGCACGTCGCCGATGGCGCGACCGTGGAAATCGCCCAGGGCCTGATCCAGCCCAGGGCGGAGGCCGAGATCGCTTTCGTGCTTGGGAAGGACCTCCGCGGACCGGGAATCGGCATGCAGGATGTGCTGGACGCCACGGACTTCATCGCGCCGTGCTTTGAGATCGTCGATTCCCGCATCGCCGACTGGAAGATCAAGATCGTCGATACCGTCGCCGACAACGCGTCCTGCGGCGTGTTCGTGCTGGGCGAGGCCCGGGCGAACCCGCGCGATTTCGACCTCGCCGCGCTGAAGGTCGTCGTCACCAAGAACGGCGCTCCGCTGAGCGAAGGCTTTGGCGCGGCGGTCCAGGGATCGCCTCTGCAGGCGGTCGCCTGGCTCGCCAACACGCTGGGCCCCTATGGCGTCACGTTGCTCGCGGGCGATATCGTTCTCTCGGGCTCCCTGGTGCCGTTGGAGCCCGCGCGTCCCGGAGATAGTTTCACAATGGAGCTGGAGGGCGTCGGCGCCGCCTCCATCCATTTTGCTTAAAGACACGCGCGTCGGAGAGATAATATGATGGGTAAGATCAAGGCCGCCATCATCGGGTCGGGGAATATCGGCGCCGATTTGATGATGAAGCTGGTGCATAAGTCGAAGCTGCTGGAACTCGTGGCCGTCGTCGGCATCGATCCGGAGTCCGAGGGGCTCGCCAAGGCGCGGGCGCTGGGTTTGGAGGCGATCGCTACCGGCATTGACGGTCTGGTCGCGTCCAGGAATTATCCGGACATCGGCATCGTCTTCGACGCCACCTCGGCCTACGCCCATAAGCATCACAACGATATTCTTCAGCGCGACGGCAAGCGCGTCATCGATCTGACGCCGGCCGCCATCGGCCCGCTGACCATCCCGCCGGTCAATATGGCTCAGCATCTGGACGCCCAGAAC
>CAJCJC010000419.1 GCA_903970575.1 Alphaproteobacteria bacterium | reverse complement strand
CATGGCGGCGCGGTTGATGGCGGGGGACCGCCAGCGGCTGATTCGCGCCTGGGAGGTTGTGGAGTCCACGGGCACGCCGCTTTCAACATGGCAGGCCATGCCTCGCGCGCCCGGTCATACTCTCAGTTTCACCTTGATCGGCGTCTTGCCGCCGCGCGAGGCGCTGTATGCCCGCATCGACCGGCGCTTTCAGGCCATGCTGGACGATGGCGCGCTGGACGAGGCCAGGGCCTTCGACCGCCTCGGCCTGTCTCACGCTCTGCCCGCCAACAAGGCCCTTGGCCTGCGGGAGCTTCGCCGGCATCTCGCGGGCGAAATCGATCTCGCAACAGCCGCCGCGCTCGCCAAGCAGGCGACGCGCAATTACGCCAAACGCCAAATGACCTGGTTCCGACATCAGATGGAAACTCTCCAACCACCCGGCGGACATGTCAGCCATGCACAGGCTGCGGAACTTTCGGAAAGAAATTTACCCGAAATCTTCCCATTTATTCTCCGGAATAGTTGACCATGGGCGCTCGGACTTCTAGGTTGCGCGTTCGATTTTTTTGGAGATGGATATGTCCGGGCGGCAGATGAGCGGCGCCGAGATGGTCTTGGCGGCGCTGGCGGATAATGGCGTCGATACGATTTTCGGCTATCCGGGCGGCGCGGTCCTTCCGATCTACGACGCGATGTTCAAGCAGACCCTGGTCCGCCACGTGCTGGTCCGCCAGGAAGGCGGCGCGGTACACGCGGCCGAGGGCTATGCAAGGTCGACCGCGGGCAAGGTCGGTTGCGTGCTCGTCACGTCGGGTCCCGGCGCCACCAACGCGGTCACCGGCCTGCTCGACGCGCAGATGGATTCGATCCCGCTTATCTGCATCACGGGGCAGGTGCCCACCCACCTGATCGGCAACGACGCCTTTCAGGAAGCGGACACGACCGGCATCACCCGTCCCTGCACCAAGCATAATTACCTGGTCAAGGACGTGAACAAGCTGGCCGAGACCATCCATGAGGCGTTTCACGTCGCCCGCAGCGGCCGTCCCGGCCCCGTCCTGATCGACCTGCCCAAGGACGTCCAGTTCGCGACCGGCGAATACCGCCCGCCGGAGGATTTCACCTTTACCTACAATCCGCCCTTCGAGCCGGACCAGGCGGCGGTGGAACGCGCCGTCGAGATGATCGCCAAGGCCGAGCGCCCGTTATTTTATACCGGCGGCGGCGTGATCAACGCGGGGCCGGCCGCGGCCGCGACCTTGACCGAGCTGGTGCGGCTGACGGGCATACCTTGTACCTCGACCCTGATGGGCCTGGGCGCCTTTCCGGCGTCGGACCGGCAGTTCCTGGGTATGCTGGGCATGCACGGTTCCTACGAGGCCAATCTCGCCACGCATGGCTGCGACCTGCTGATCTGCGTCGGGGCGCGGTTCGATGACCGGGTCACCGGCAAGGTCTCGGCCTTCTCGCCGGGTTCGAAGAAAATCCATATCGATATCGACGCGAGTTCGATCAACAAGAACGTCCGGGTCGACCTTCCGGTGGTGGGCGACGCCGGCCGCGTGCTGGAGGCGATGCTGCGCATCTGGAAATCGCGCGGCTTCCAGGCGAACGCCGAGGCGATGGCCCCCTGGTGGGCGCAAATCGAGGCATGGCGGGCGGTCGATTGTTTCGCCTATCGCCGGGCCGATCCGGTGATCAAGCCGCAATACGCGCTCGAGCGGCTGCGCGCGGCGCTCAAGGGCCGGGACGACGTGTATATCACCACCGAGGTCGGCCAACATCAGATGTGGGCGGCGCAATTTCTGCCGTTCGACAAGCCCAACCATTGGATGACCTCTGGCGGCCTCGGCACCATGGGATATGGACTGCCGGCCGCGATCGGCACGCAAATGGCGCATCCGGGCGCGGTCGTCATCGATGTCGCCGGCGAGGCGTCGATCCTGATGAACATCCAGGAAATGTCGACGGCGGTGCAATACCGCCTACCCGTCAAGATTTTCATCATGAACAACAAATGGATGGGCATGGTGCGCCAGTGGCAGGAGCTGCTGCATGGCGGCCGCTTCTCCGAAAGCTACACCGCGGCGCTGCCGGATTTCGTCAAACTGGCCGAGGCGTTTGGCGCCACGGGCGTGCGCGCCGAAACCGTCGACGATCTGGATTCGGCCATCGCCCGCATGCTGTCCACACCGGGACCTGTCATTCTGGACGTGCTGGTGGACGAGACCGAAATGTGTTTCCCCATGATACCCGGCGGCGCCGCCCATAACGAAATCATGCTGGGGCCGAACGACCGCGGGCAGCAGGCCGACGCCGCGACGCGCGAAGAGGGCATGGTGCTGGTGTGATGCCGGAGGCGGCGATCGAACGTCATACGCTGGCCGTGCTCGTCGTCAACGAGCCCGGCGTGCTGGCCCGCGTCATCGGCCTGTTTTCCGGCCGCGGCTACAATATCGAAAGCCTGACCGTGGCCGAGGTGGAGCGTGACAAGGCGTTGTCGCGAATCACCCTGGTTACCTCGGGAACGCGCATGATCATCGACCAGATCAAGGCTCAGCTTGAGCGGTTGGTGCCCATTCACCGCGTCCGCGACCTGACCGAGGAAGGACCGTTCGTCGGCCGGGAGCTCGCATTGGTCAAGGTCGTGAGCGAAAACGGCAAGCGCGCCGAAGTGCTGCGCATCGCCGAAAGCTTCGGCGCCCGCATTATCGATTCCAGCGAGTCCAGCTTCGTGTTCGAGGTCACGGACACGACGGAGAAAGTCGACCAGTTTCTGTCGATGCTGGCCGGCCTCGGCCGGCTGGAGGTGGCGCGTACCGGCATCGTGGCCTTGTCGCGCGGGCCGGAGAGTATCTAAGCCCGGCCCCGCCGCTCATTCATTAATGATCCGTTACAAGAAAGAACCAAGGAGCTTTTCATGCGTGTTTACTACGATCGCGACGCCGATATCGGCCTGATCCGCGACAAGAAGATCGTGATCGTCGGCTATGGCAGCCAAGGTCACGCCCATGCCGCCAATTTGCGCGATTCGGGAATCAAGGACGTGCGCATCGCGCTGCGGCCCGGTTCGGCGACGATCGCCAAGGCCGAAGGCGCGGGATTCACCGTGATGGACCCGGCCGCCGCGGCCGCCTGGGCCGACATCGTGATGGTGCTGGCCCCGGATGAGCTTCAGGGCGCGCTCTATCGCGACCATCTGGGACCGAACCTGAAGGAAGGCGCGGCGCTGGCCTTCGCGCACGGCCTCAACATCCATTTCAAGCTTATCGAGGCGCGGGCCGATCTGGACGTGTTCATGATCGCGCCCAAGGGCCCCGGCCATACGGTGCGATCGGAATATCAGCGCGGCGGCGGCGTGCCCTGCCTGGTCGCGGTCGACCAGGACGCCTCGGGCAACGCCCATGACATCGCGCTCGCCTACGCCTCGGCGATCGGCGGCGGCCGCGCCGGCATCATCGAAACCAATTTCCGCGAGGAATGCGAGACCGATCTGTTCGGCGAACAGGCCGTTCTCTGCGGCGGCGTCACCGCGCTGATCCAGGCCGGGTTCGAAACCCTGGTCGAGGCCGGCTACGCCCCGGAAATGGCCTATTTCGAATGCCTGCACGAGGTCAAGCTGATCGTCGACCTGATCTATGAGGGCGGCATCGCCAATATGCGGTACTCGATCTCCAACACCGCCGAATACGGCGATTACACGCGCGGCCCGCGGATCGTCACCGACGCGACCAAGGCCGAGATGAAGAAGATCCTGAACGAAATTCAGACCGGCCAGTTCGTCCGCGATTTCATGACCGAAAACGCCGTCGGCCAGCCCAGCTTCAAGGCCATGCGCCGGCGCTCGGCCGAACACCCGATCGAGGACGTGGGCGCCAAACTGCGCGCCATGATGCCCTGGATCGCGAAGAACAAGCTGGTGGATAAGACGAAGAATTAGAGGAAACGTTCAGGTACGATTTTTCCGTCTTGCGAGCAAAGCGAAGCAATCCAGGAGTTCTGCGCGCGGCTCTGGATTGCTTCGTCGCTATACTTCTTGCAATGACGATGGATATAGGGCCGTCTCCATAGGAACTTCAGAATGGGTTTCTCGGTCTCTCTGCAATCCTTTAAGCACGGCACGTTTTCGACATTCGAACGATCGATCGCCTATAACATTTTTGGTAATTACATTTATCGGCGACGGAACTGGTTGGAGCTTTGGTACGGCGACGAATTCAACGGCATATTCAGCATCGACGATCAGGTCGAGATTGATGGTGTTTCAATTGAACGGCCGGGCAATCAAGCTTTATGCGGACTTTACGAGTTGGCTCGGTTAACGCCCTCCCTGATTACTTGGCCGGAGGGATGCGCCGTGGCCAACACGGCTTTTCTGCCGGGCATACCAGAATGGCTTTTGGAAGCGTTCAAAAAGCCGCCGGCGATTGTGCATGACGCCGAAGACCTGAGGCGCTGCCTCCAGGGATTATGATCTAGGAATTTCGGTGGAATGGCGGCGCCCTTCTCTGCTATGCCACCGCCATGGGCATGCATAAACATCGCGGATCGAACCGTAGGGCCGCCTGGCTCGCGGCGCTGGCGCTGTTGGC
>CAJCJC010000418.1 GCA_903970575.1 Alphaproteobacteria bacterium | reverse complement strand
TCGTCCCCTTTGATGCGGGCGCGCAAATCGGCATAGGTCAGAACCCGCCGTCCATTGCCGTCCAGCCCATCCCCGGCTTCGCTCAGGCGATCCGTCGGCGCCATCGCTACATTGTCGACGCTGACCCCTTCGACCACGGCGCCCTTCGCGTCGCCCATGGACATTCCCGGCATCGCGGACATGTCCATGTTTCCCATGGACATTCCGGCCATCGCCATCTTGCCCATGCCCATATCCGCCATCGTGCGCAGCGGGACCGGGTCCAGCGCCGGGACAGGCGCCTCCATGCCCGGGCGGGACGTCAGCGTGCCCCGGGCGAAGCCGGAACGATCCGCCGATTGCGCGAAAATCGTATAGGCGCCGTCCGCCGGCTCCATGATCGCGTCATAGGTTTCGCCGGCCCCGATCCTGAATTCGTCGACAATCACCGGCTCGACATCGTTGCCGTCCGCCTGCACCACCCGCATCCGCAAGCCCGGAATCCGGACATCGAAGAATGTCATGGATGAGGCGTTGATGAAGCGCAAACGCACCCGCTCTCCCGGCTTAAAAAGCGCCGACCAGTTGGCCGCGGGCGGCTGCCCGTTCATCAGATAGGTGTAGACCGCGCCGGTCACGTCCGCGATATCCGTTGGGCTCATCCGCATCCGGCCCCATTCCAGCCGATCCGCCACGGTATGCGCCAAGCCTTCCTTAGAGGCGTCGCCTAGGAACGTCCCGAGCGTACGCTGGTGGAAGTTATAATAATCGCTCTGGACTTTCAGATTGGAGACGATGGTCCTGGGGTCGTCGTCGCTCCAATCCGACAGCATCACGACATGGTCGCGATCGAAGGCGTCGGCATAGCCGTTCTTCGGATCGATGATGACCGCGCCGTAAAGCCCGGTTTGCTCCTGCAGGCCGGAATGGCTGTGATACCAATAGGTCCCGCTCTGATGGACCGGAAAGCGATAGGTGAAGGTTTCGCCCGGCGCGATCCCGGCGAAGCTGAGCCCCGGCACGCCATCCATCCCGGTCGGCGTGCGAATCCCATGCCAATGGAGCGATGTCGGCTCGGATAGCCGATTGGTGACGTTCACCGTGACCAACTCGCCCTGCCGCCATCGCAACGTCGGACCCGGAACCACGCCGTCGACGCAGGTGGCGATGGCCTTGCGCCCCGTAAGGATCACCGGCGCCGCGCCGATGACCAAATCGAACGTGTTGCGGGTCGTCCCGGGCGGCGTTTCGCCCGAGGCGCGGCCGGTCGCGACGAGGGCGCCAAGCGCCGCCGCCCCTTGTATGAAGCGTCGGCGGGCGAGCGACGATACCGCCCGCAAGCCCGAGTGAGATGAGTGCATCGATCCAAACCCATGTGACGTCATCCCGGATTCCGCTTCAAGGAAACGGGATCGCACGAGGATGACTGGGGAAAATCACGCGCCAAGATACCGGCGCGCCTCAAATCCTCACGCCTTGCGGACGCGAGGATAACTTCAGGCACTGTGTCTGGGAGGGTCGATATCCGCGGCGGGAACCCAGCCCGCGCCGTTCCGGGCATCGCCGAACGCGACTAAAATCCGATCCGGAGACAGGTCAAGCACCGCCGCATCGGCGATGGGGAGCGCGACGCCGGATATGCCGACGCAATGCCCATGGCAATCCCCCCGGCCGTTCGGGCAGTGGCAGGGCGCGAGGCGACCGATATTGGTCTCGGGCGACGCAATCCGAAGCACCGCCCGATGCGCCGAAGCTTCCTTGGCGAGCGTCGGATGCGCCATCGTCGGCGCTGGGGCTTCATGGCAAGGATGCGCCGATGCCGGCTGGACGCCGCAAAGAACGACCAGCAGGAAAGCCAGGGACAGCAAGCGGGAAAAGTGCGCGCGCATGGCGCTCCCTTAAAGCCGATCGCGGTTCAAGGCAAGCCTGGACGGCTCGCCGGGCAGGGCAACCGCGTTGGAAATTCGAGGACCACATTGGCGGCGCGGGGATCGTTTCAGTGGGCTTCGGAGAGGACGGCTAAGGATTATCGAACCGCCAAGCCACGAAGACGCCAAGAAATCCTTTAGCGCGGAGAATAATTTTCTTATCTCCGCCACCTCCGCGCTCCTCGGCGTCCTCCGTGGTAAAATTCAAACTTGTCGTCTTCGCGTCTTGGCGGTTCACTTCCCGTCTCACCATGGTCGCCCCTGGGTCGCCAGGACCGGGCGCACAAGCAAAAACGCCCGGCTTTTGGGCCGGGCGTGATTACGCGCGAAACGATGGCGAAAACGCCGCCATCCGTAAAAAAACTTACTCGGCCGACGCGAAGACCGGCTTGGAGATATGCTCCATGGTCGCGGTCACGCGCTGAGTGATCGGCTCGATCGCCTCGTTGGTGATCTTCAGCGCCATTTCGGAGATCTTGGTCGCGTCGGAGACCGCGTTGTCGAACGCCGTCTTGCTATAGGCGTTTTGCAGATCGGTGAACTCGGTCAGCGTCTTGGCCGCGATCAGCGACTTGGCGACGCTGAGGCTGGTCTCCACATGGGACTGCGTGATCCCGAACACGCTGCGGGTCAGTTCTTCCATGCCGTGGAAGAAAATCGAGCCCGCCTGAATGAACGCTTCGGCATTGGACTTGCCGAACGCGGCGACTTCATCCACCGCCTTGAACTGGGTTTCAGCCGCGCGGGTGAACTGGTCTTTCGCGGTGTCGACGGCGTTTGTGGCGGCCGCCTTGGTCGCCCGCGTCGTCGCGCGGATTTTTTCGGCTGTCTTTGTCTCTTCGATGGTCATTATGCACTCCTGAACTTATGGTTGATCGCAACCGCAAGCCCATAATCGATCCTTCGAAGGATTATGTTGCAGCGCAGCATAGATTTGC
>CAJCJC010000417.1 GCA_903970575.1 Alphaproteobacteria bacterium | reverse complement strand
CGTAGTCGCGACGCGCGTGCGCAATCAACCGTTTCCCGCCAAGCGCAGCGACGGCGCCGATCCGGACGTCGATAAGCTGATCGCGCAAATTATCGCGGAAAATAGCGGGTCGTCCGAAGTCGCTCCAGCCGGGACGAAATAATGCCGGGACCCGCACAGCAAGGAGGGGGGGCGCCACTGGCGAAAGGGGCGCTCGCGATCAGCGCGGTCGCGCTCGCGCTCGGGACCTTCATGCAGGTGCTCGACTCTTCGATTGCCAATGTCTCGATCCCCACCATCGCCGGCAATTTAGGCGTCAGCGCGGACCAGGGCACATGGGTCATCACGTCGTTCGCCGCGGCGAATGGCATTTCCGTGCCGGTGAGCGGCTGGCTGATGCAGCGTTATGGCGTGGTCCGGACATTCGTCGCGTCCGTGGTCATGTTCACGCTGGCGTCGCTTCTGTGCGGAATCTCGTGGAGCCTGGGGTCGCTGGTCCTCTTTCGGGTGATCCAGGGGGCCATGTCGGGGCCTATGATTCCCGGTTCTCAAGCGTTGCTGATTGCGATCTTTTCGCCGGCGAAGCGGGGCACGGCGCTTGCCATTTGGTCTATGACCACACTCGTGGCGCCAGTTTGCGGTCCGATCTTTGGTGGTTACATATCGGATAATTATTCATGGCCTTGGATATTTTTGATCAACGTCCCGGTCGGGATCATCTGCGCCGCTATCTGTTGGCGAAACCTCGCCAAGCGTGAAACGCCAACCCGAAAATTGCCCGTGGATAAGGTGGGCTTCGCGCTGTTGGCCATTTGGGTCGGCGCGCTTCAGGTGATGCTCGACAAAGGCAAGGACGCGGATTGGTTCTCCTCGCCGCCGATCCTAACACTAGCGTTGGTCACAATCGTCGGATTCGTCGCGTGGCTGATTTGGGAATTGACCGAGACCAATCCGATCGTAGACCTATCGCTGTTCAAGTCTCGAAATTTTGCGATCGGTACGCTGGCGTTTTGCCTCGGTTATGGGATCCTTTTCGGAAATCTGGTGCTATTGCCGCTCTGGCTCCAGACTCAGATGGGGTATACCGCCACCTGGGCGGGGTTGGTGGCCGCGCCTGCTGGGGTGGCCGCGGTGGTTCTTTCTCCGCTCGCGGCGCGCATAATGTCACGGATCGACGCCAGATGGACCGCGACGATTTCGTTCGTCGCCTTCGCGATTTCGTATTTGATGCGCGCCTCCTATACGCCCGACGCCAGCTTTGGAACGCTTGTGTTGCCGCTCTTTGTCCAGGGCGTCGCCATGAGCGTGTTCTTTCTGTCTATGTTGACGATCCTGCTCCACGGCATACCGCCTCAGAAAATTCCCGCTGCGTCAGGCTTGTCGAACTTCGCCCGCATCACGGCGGGCGGTTTCGCCGCTTCGCTGACCACAGTGATCTGGGACCGTCGCGAAGCCCTGCATCAATCTCGCTTGTCCGACTCATCCAGCGTCGACAACCCCATCATGGCGCAGGCTATAGCCCATCTGCGCGCTGGCGGAATGTCGGTCGCCGAAAGTCTCGGCGTTCTCTCGCATAATCTTATCAACCAATCGTATATGCTTGCTTCGCTTGATTTTTTCTGGATTTCGGGTTGGGTATGCCTGGCCGTCATACCATTGGTGTGGCTGACTCGTCGATCGGTCGGCGGGGGCGGCCCCGCCGCCGCCGATTGAGCGGGAAAAGACTGTGAGCGAGAAGGATGGCGTCATCGAATGGCCCGCGCCACGCGCCAACCCGGCCCTCCTTGGCCAAGAGGCGGCCGAAGCCGAATTGTTGACGGCTTTCACGAGTGGGCGTCTTCCCCATGCATGGCTTATCGGCGGCCAGAGAGGCGTGGGTAAGGCGACCTTGGCATTCCGCTTCGCGCGTTTTCTGTTCGCGTCCGAAGACCGAAAGACGGGATCGCTCGATATACCAGAAACGCTCCCGGTCTTCCGCCGGGTATGCTCGGGCGGCCATTCCGACCTCATGACCGTTGAACGGCAATTTGACGAAGAGCGCGGACGTCATAAAAAAGAGATCGCGGTTGACGACGTTCGCCGCATCGCCCCTTTCCTCAGGCTAACCGCGGCCGAGGGCGGTTGGCGTATCGTGATCGTCGACGGGGCGGACGGCCTGAATAGGGCAGGG
This sequence comes from Alphaproteobacteria bacterium, assembly GCA_903970575.1. Classification (GTDB taxonomy): domain Bacteria; phylum Pseudomonadota; class Alphaproteobacteria; order BOG-932; family Roseiterribacteraceae; genus BOG-932. The sequence goes on along the minus strand of CAJCJC010000417.1, from coordinate 6,557 downwards.
CAGAACGCCGTGCTCAAAATCCTGGAGGAGCCGCCAAAAGGCGCCCTTATCCTGCTGTTGACCGAGCGTCCGTCGGCGCTTCTGCCAACCATCCGGTCCCGGTGCAGGCCGCTCACGATGCCGCCGCTGCCGGATGCGGTCGTCGAGGGACTGATCGCGCAATATCATCCCGACATCGCCCCGGAAGCGCGTAGGCAACTGGCCTCGGTGGCGGCCGGCAGCATCGGTAGGGCGCTTGAAATCATCCAGCATGACGGCCTGGCTTTGTTGCGACAGTTCCTGGCGATCGCCGGCGCAGCGCCGGTGGACTGGCCGTCTGCGCATGCGTTGGGCGACAAGCTGGCGTCGGCCGCCGCGGATGAATCGTTCCATTCATTCGCACGCTTGCTATTAGATTGGCTTAGCCGGGTCATCCGCGAAAGCGCCGGCGCGGGGGCGGCGCGCCTTGAAATGACTGCGGGCGAGCGGGATTTTATCGCGCGTCTGACCCCGGCCGGCCGACTTGAACCGGCGCTAGAGGTATGGGAGAAGGTCTCGCAACTTTTTTCGAGGTCGGAAAGCGCCAACCTGGATCGACGGCTGACGATGATTTCGGCCATCGACGCCGTTAGTACGGCCCTGCGCTGAGCGACCATGGGGCGATACGGCTCCGGAGTTATTCATGAGCGCCCAATCTTTTTTCGTCACAACGCCGATCTACTACGTGAACGACCAGCCGCATATCGGTCACGCCTACACCACGCTCGCGGCCGACGTCACGGCGCGGTTTCACAGATTGGCCGGCGATGACGTTTTCTTCCTGACCGGAACCGACGAGCACGGGCAAAAGGTGGCGCAATCCGCCGTCGCGGCTGGGGTGACCCCGCAAGAGTTCACCGACCGCGTATCCGGAAATTTTCGCGCGCTCACGGCGTCGATGAATTTTTCCAATGACGATTTCATTCGCACCACCGAGCCTAGAAACATCGCGGCCGCTCAGGCGCTTTGGCGGGCGATGGCGCAAGCGACCGCGCCCGATGGGCAACCCGCGCTCTATCTCGGCTCGTATTCGGGATGGTACGCGGTGCGCGATGAGGCGTTCTACGACCCGGCCGAACTAAAGGACGGGCCGGACGGGCAGAAATTCGCGCCCTCGGGCGCTCAGGTCGCCTGGGTAGAGGAGCCGAGCTATTTCTTTCGGCTGTCCGCCTATGGAGAGGCGCTGCTCGCGTTTTACGAATCCAATCCCGACTTCATCGCACCCACAAGCCGTCGGAATGAAGTCATCAGTTTCGTTAAAGGCGGCTTGCGCGACCTGTCGATCAGCCGAACGAGCTTTCCCTGGGGCGTGCCTGTGCCGGGCGACGAAAAGCACGTTATGTATGTCTGGCTGGACGCGCTGGTGAATTATATCGCGGCGCTCGGTTATCCAGAAACCGGCGCGGGAACCGCCTATGACCGGTACTGGCCCGCCGATCTTCATCTGGTCGGCAAGGATATCGTTCGATTTCACACAGTCTATTGGCCGGCCTTCCTGATGGCGGCCGGACTGGCGCAGCCCAAGCGAGTGTTCGCGCATGGCTGGTTGACGATCGAGGGCCAGAAGATGTCCAAATCCCTGGGAAACTCGATCGCCCCCGCTCAGTTGGTGGATACCTACGGCCTAGACCAAGCGCGCTATTTGCTGATGGCCGAAGTCCCGTTCGGCAATGACGGCGATTTCTCGCATGAGACGGCCGTGCGGCGCGTCAACGCCGACCTCGCCAACGGCATCGGCAATCTCGCGCAACGGACGCTGACCTTGATCCAAAAGAATTGCGGCGCCGTCATTCCCGATCGACAGGAGTTTACCGAGCAGGACATGAATCTCCTGGCGCGCGCTTACGACCTTCATCGTTCGGTCGCGGTCGACATAGACCGGCAGATGTTTCATGAGGCGCTGCGGGCGATCTGGGCTGTTATCGGCGAAGGGGACGCCTATATCGACGCCAATGCACCCTGGGCTCTGAAGAAGACGGATCCGGTCCGCATGGCGACCGTTCTTTTTGTCCTCGCCGAGACGTTGCGGTGCATCGGAATTGTCTTGCAGCCCTTCATGCCGGATACGATGAGCAAGCTTCTCGACCAACTCGCCACGCCTCCGGATAAGAGAAGCTTCTCCTCTCTCAATGCGGCGGACGGACTTGTTTCGGGGGCTAAGTTGCCGGCGCCGCAAGGCTTGTTTCCAAGGATCGTCGAAACGGCGGGGGCGTGATGCTTGTCGACAGTCACTGTCATCTGGAATTTCCGGATTTCGCGCCAGAGCAGGCTGCCGTGATCGAACGCGCCCGCGAAGCCGGTATCGGACATATGTTGACGATTTCGACGCGCGTACACCGCTTCGCCGAGATCGTCCGCGTCGCCGAGGCGCACAACGATATTTCCTGCTCCCTTGGAACCCATCCGCACAGCGCCGAGGAAGAGTCGGACGTAACGACCGCAAATCTCATCGCGCTGGGCCAACATCCGAAGGTCGTGGGCATTGGAGAAACCGGCCTTGATTATTTCTATGACAACAGCCCGCGCGAACAGCAGCAGGAAATGTTTCGCCGCCACATACGCGCGGCGCTTGAACTCGACATGCCGGTTATCGTTCATACCCGCGATGCGGAGGATGATACGATACGGCTTTTGCGAGAGGAAGGGCAGGGGGGTCGCCTGACCGGCGTGATCCACTGCTTCAGCTCCAGCCCCCGGATGGCTGAAGAAGCGCTCGAATTAGGATTCCATATCTCGTTTTCCGGCATCGTTACTTTCAAGAAAGCCGATGAGCTGCGCGAGACAGCCCGTACGGTCCCGCTCGACCGCATGCTGGTCGAAACCGACGCGCCATTCCTGGCGCCGATACCGAAACGCGGAAAGCGGAACGAACCGTCTTATATCGTTCACACCGCTAATGTGTTGGCTGGGCTGCATGATATTTCATTCGAAACGCTGAGCCATCGCACCAGCGAGAATTTCTTCAGCTTGTTCCGTCGCGCTCAACCGCCAACCCAATGACCGCCCGGATAACGGTGCTTGGATCCGGTAATTCCAGCGGCGTGCCGATGTCGAATGGTTGGTGGGGCGATTGCGACCCGAGCGAGCCACGCAACCGACGCCGACGCTCTTCTATCTTGATCGAACGCGACGATACGGTCGTGCTTGTGGACGTGGGACCGGATTTTCGCGATCAGGCCTTGGCGGCCGGAATTAAGCGACTTGACGCCGTGATCTTTACCCATGCGCACGCTGACCACACGCAGGGCATCGACGATCTGCGGGCATTCGTGGAGTACGGCGGAAAACCGCTCCCGATCTACGCGTATCCCGAAATACTGGAACAGCTCAAACTACGCTTTTCCTACATGTTCGGCGGCGCACGGGCGGGATATTATGACAAGCCATTCCTCGACCCACGCGAAGCGCCGTCGAGGCTGCGGATCGGCGCGCTCGACTTTACGCTGTTCGAACAAGATCATGCGGTTTGCCGCACCATCGGCGTACGCGTCGGCAATTTCGCCTACTCGACCGACGTCAAAGCCCTGCCCGAAGCAGCCTTCGCCGCGCTTCGCGGCATCGATACCTGGCTTGTCGCGGCGGTTCGCCGCGCGCCGCATATCGCGCATGCTCATCTGGATTTGATCGTTGAGTGGATCGAGAGAATCGGGCCCCGCCGGGCTTTCCTGACCCACCTCAATCAATCGATGGATTATCGCATGCTTGTATCGTCGCTGCCGGCTGGGATCGAGCCAGCCTATGACGGAATGGTCATTCCATTCGATGCCTGAGCGTCCCGCGGTGGAGCCGATCGAGATCCCGGAGCGCACATGGATGGTGTGGGCGATCGGGATCAGCCTTCTCATCGCGATCACGCGGATCATCGCGCTTCGCCATAGCGCGCTCAATCTTCTGCCGGACGAGGCCCAATACTGGTCATGGTCGCGCCAGATGGCGTTCGGGTATTTCTCAAAGCCGCCAGTTATCGCGTGGCTTATACGGGCTACCACCACGCTCGCGGGAAACGATGAATGGGCTGTGCGCCTTTCGGCCCCGTTGATCCACGCAGCGACCGGGATCGCCATCGCTTTTGCAGGCAAGGCCATGTTCAATGCTCGGATCGCGTTCTTCTCGGCGCTGCTTTACGCAACCTTGCCCGGCGTAAGTTTTTCGGCGCTGGTTATATCGACCGACGTTCCGCTGCTTTTTTTCTGGGCGTTGGCGCTCCTGGCGACCTGGCGCATTCTCGGTGGGGGCGATTGGCGCTGGGCGATCGCCTTGGGCGCGGCCCTGGGATTCGGTTTCCTGAGCAAATACGCGATGGCGTATTTTCTTCTGGGGCTGATTCTTTACGCCGTAATGACGCCACGCGCGCCCTGGCGTGCGACTGGGGGAAAATTCTTGGCGGCAGCGGGTCTTGCGCTGATGATCATCGTTCCCAACCTCGCCTGGAACGCGGCCCATGGTTGGGCGACGATCGGTCATACGGCCGCGAACGCGAATTGGGGGCAGGGCGGCGGATTGCATCTGCTCGAGGCGGCGAGTTTCGCCGGCGCTCAATTCGGCGTCTTCGGGCCCATCCCTTTAATTGTTCTGGCGTTGCGCATCGCTTTATGGCGTTTTGATCCTCCAAGCCGCGCGGAGCGTTACTTGCTCGCGTTATCGGCGCCCGTTCTGATTCTGATGATCGCGCAAAGCGGGATATCGCGCGCGCATGCGAACTGGGCCGCGGTCGCCTATGTCGCGGCCACAATTCTGGTGGTCGCATGGCTGGAGCGCGTGCGCAAATCCTGGCCTCTGCAATTGTCGCTGGCGCTCCATATGTCCGCGTTTGCCGCGTTCACCCTGATATTCGCGGGCTCCATCCATCCCAGGCTGCCGAAAATAGTCGATATCCTCCATCAGATGCGCGGATGGAAACCGCTCGCCGATGACGTTCTGCGGCGGATGGAAACAATGCCGGCCGATTCCAGCGTCGCCGCGGACGATCGTGAAGTCATGGCGGAACTGGTTTATAATCTGCGCGGTTTTGGCTATCCGCTCGTGATGGCAACCGGCAAAGGTCCCCCTGGCAACCAGTACGAGCTTGACGATGCGCTGACGGCGGCGACCGGCGCCGATGTATTGCTCGTCGCACGCTTTAAGGACCGACGGGACATTCTGGACCGGTTTGATCACCATAGCCTTACGGATGAATGGACCATCACCACCGGCGCAGGGCGCGAGCGGCAATATTTTGTCTATGAGCTGTCCGGGTTCAAAGGGGATTAGGCTCAACAGATGGCGGATTGGCGAGATTTGATTTGGCGCGGAAACGATGGGCGGAATTGGTCCGCCGAAACGCGTCTGCTGGGCGCGTACCTGCTGTCCGGACCCGGGACCAATCGCATCGGCTGTTTCCCGTTCGCGATATCGGTCGCCGCGGACGACACGGGACTGTCGGGCGAGAGCATCGCGAACATCATTGCGCAGTTCGACGCCGAGGGGTTTGCGCTGTTCGACGCCGCATGCGGATGGATATGGATTCCCGATATATTGCGCATGCACGGCTTCACGAATACGGACGAAGTGCGGAGGGCTTTGCCCGAACTCGCGCTGACCCCAAAGGCGGCCTATTTTCACGCCGAGCTGGTGCAATTGTTACGAAGCTCAGCCGATCGTCCGGGAGTTCCCCTGAAAGCCGCTCCTAATTGGCTCTCTGGGCTGCTAGGCGACGATCAGGCGGGCGACTTGGCTGAGCGCATGTCGGCGCTGAACGCCAGGGTCCGTCAGGAACTCCCGGGACTTCCCATGCTTGAACCCGCCAATTTAAGGCCACTCGCGAAACTGGTCATCCATCTGCTTGAGTATGCAAGGCGATGGCGCGGTTTCTTGATCGATCTTGTGAACGTGCGCCCTGTGCGCATACTGGGCTTGATCGCGATTATCTGTGCAATATTGTTTATCGTCTTCCCAGGAATAGACCTTGGCGTAGCGGGCTGGTTTTATGAGCCGCCTCGGAATTTTACCATTGGCGCCAGTTGGATAGGGCGTTTTTTTGATACCGATATTCATTTCGGCATGGAATGGTTTCTTCCCGTGATCGTCGGCGTGTTTTTATACGGATGGTTTAAGAAGAGATGGCTATGGGGACTGACGCCCAAGAAGTTCCTTGTGGTCGCACTCTCGATCGCGCTCGGCGCGGGCCTGCTGACGAATGTCATCTTCAAGGATAGCTGGGGAAGGGCGCGGCCCAGTCAAATCGTTGAATTCGGTGGCTCGAAGCAGTTCAGCCCGCCTTTCATGCGCAGCGATCAGTGCCAGAAAAACTGCTCATTCGTATCCGGCGATGCGTCCTTGGCCGCTAGCTTCATGGCGTTCGCGGTCGTGGCCGATCGGCATCGCCGGCGCTGGTGGATGGGCCTCGGCTCATTCACCGCTCTTGTTGGCGTCATGCGCATGGCGCGCGGTTCGCATTTTCTCAGCGATGTGGCGTTCGCGGTAATCTTCACGCTCATGATCGTATTTATTGTATCCCGACTGATCCTGGAGGATCGTTGGCGGAGATGGCCTCGTTGGCG
>CAJCJC010000416.1 GCA_903970575.1 Alphaproteobacteria bacterium | reverse complement strand
GGAATTGACTGCGATCTATGTGGGCCGCGGGCTCGATCCGGCCCTGGCCAAGCAAGTCGCCGATCAGCTGATGGCGCATGACGCGCTGGCCGCGCATGCGCGCGACGAGCTTGGGATAACGGAGGCGTCGCGGGCAAGGCCTATCCAGGCCGCCGTGTCGTCCGCCGCCAGTTTTGCGGTCGGGGCCGCCGCCCCGCTGATTGTGGCTGCGATCGCCCCTGCAGGCGCGTTGATCGCACTGGTGGCGGTGAGTTCCACCGTCTTTCTCGCCATTCTTGGAATTCTTGCCGCGAACGCCGGGGGCGCGCCGGTAGGGCCAGCCACAATCCGCGTAACGGCGTGGGGCGCATTGGCGATGGCGATCACTTCCGGCGCCGGCGCTCTGTTCGGGGCAGTCTAACATTGGCCGCAGGCCTCAGCGACGCCACCATCGATGGGCTGACGGGCCGCATCCTTCGCGACGCAGTGAACGCGCGGGACCTTGCCGGGGCGCGACCGATCCGCCAGAGTTTTCCTTCAATCTCGAGCGAGTATCCTCCTTGTCCGCTTCCCTATCGACAGCCGCCGTTCTGATCATCGGCAACGAAATCCTTTCGGGTCGGACTCAGGACACGAATCTGGGCTGGATCGCGGGGCGGCTCGTGGAGCGAGGCATCAGGCTTGCCGAGGCGCGGGTCGTTCCGGATATCGAGGAAGAAATCGTCGCCGCGGTTCGAGCCCTGTCGGCGCGCTATAGCTATGTCTTCACGACGGGCGGCATCGGCCCCACGCATGATGACATCACCGCCGACTCGATTGGCAAGGCGTTCGATAGGCCGGTCGGCGTCGATCCCGAAGCGGCTCGGAGGCTTGAGCGTCACTACGGCGTCGGCAACGCGACCCCGGCCCGGCTGCGCATGGCGCGCATTCCAGAGGGCGCGACGCTGATAGACAATCCGGTCTCGGTGGCGCCGGGATTCCGGATCGGCAACGTCTTCGTCATGGCCGGCGTGCCCCGCATCATGCAGGCGATGTTCGACGGGATCGCGCCCTCGCTTACGGGCGGTCCGCCGATCCAGCAACGAAGCGTCGCCTGCCATATTCCGGAAAGCGCGCTGGCCGAACCGCTGGGCGCGATCCAGGCGCGGCATCCCGAGATCGATATCGGCAGTTACCCCTGGTTCCGGAACGGCGCCGCCGGCGTCAGCCTGGTCGCCCGCGGAACCGACCCCGGCGCGCTGGACGCGGTCATAGCGCAAATCGCCAGGATGATCGAGGAATTGGGCGGAACGCCGGTGATGGAGTAACCCTACTCCGCCGCTTGCGGCATCGGCGAGCTCGCGAGACGCGGGCGGCTGTAGAAGAAATAGACCGCGAAGCCGATCGCCAGCCAGACGAATAGACGTATCCAGGTGCCGATATCGAGCGCCACCATCATTGTGAGGCAGACCAAGATACCGAGCACCGGCACGACCGGGACCCAGGGTGTCCTAAACGGACGGGGCAAATCCGGTCGCGTCGAGCGCAACACCATGACGCCGGCGCAGACGATAATGAACGCCAACAGGGTGCCGATCGACGTCATCTCACCCAGGACCTCGATCGGGATGAATCCCGCAAATAGGCTGACGAACACCATGAAGAGAATGTTCGACCGCCAAGGCGTGCGCCACACCGGGTGAATATCGCTAAAAAGTTTTGGCAGCAGCCGGTCCGCCGACATGGCCCGGAAAACCCGCGACTGTCCCAACAGCATAACCAGGATGACCGATGTCTGCCCCGCCACGATGCCGAGCTTGACGAAAATCTTGAGGAACGGAAAAGGCGTCATATCGATGGCGGTGGCCGTGGGCGCGGGATCTCCTTTCAGCGCGTGGTAATTGACCATGCCGACCAGCACCAGCGAAAACGCGATATAGAGGACGGTGCAAATGACGAGCGATCCCATGATGCCCCAAACCATATCCTTCTGGGGATTTTTGGCCTCCTGCGCCGTGGTCGAGATTGCGTCGAAGCCGATATAGGCGAAGAAGATCACGCCCGCGCCGCGCAGAACGCCGCTTATGCCAAACTCACCGAACGTCCCGGTATTCGGTGGAATAAAAGGCACATAGTTGGCGGGTTTAATGAAGAAAACGCCCACCGCGATCATCACGATCACGATCGTTACCTTCAGAACGACGATGCCCATGTTCGCCTTCGCCGAACCTGCGATGCCCCGCATCAGCAATATCGACACGGCGCAAATCACGAGCACAGCGCCCAGATTGAAGTTTACGCCCATGATCGCGAATTTGAGCGGAATCGACAGGCCGATGCTGTTGAAGAAATCCGCCAGATGGCCAGACCAGCTAACCGACACTGTCGCCGCGCCGACGGCGTATTCCATCACCAGGTCCCAGCCGATGATCCAGGCGACGAATTCCCCCAGCGTGGCCTGAGCGTAGGTATAGGCGCTGCCGGAGACCGGGATCATCGAAGCGAGCTCGCTATAGCAAAGCCCCGCGAGACCGCATCCGATAGCGGCCACGATGAAGGACAATACGATCGCGGGTCCGGCGTTGGCCCCGGCGGCCACCCCCGTCAGGGAAAACAGACCGGCGCCGATGATCGCGCCTATTCCAAGCGCGACCAAATTGACCGGACCCAGCACGCGCTTTAGAGGGACTGTTCCAGCGTCGCTGTTGGCGATGACCTCTTCGGGGCTTTTGACGACGAATAGGGATCGCGATGGCGGCATGCGAGGGTCCAATCTCATGTTTTACGCTTGGAACGACCTTCAGCGACGGTGGGCAAAATGGCAAGCCCGATCGTCATTTGGGCGAAATCCCCGCAAGTCCGACGCGCTTGTGAATTCTTAAGCATTGGCAATGATAGCGTCGCGGTGGTAAGGACCGCCCGGTCATCATTGATGACGCATTTCGTATCCGGAGTTATGTCGTATGGCCGAATCGCAGTTCATGTCGGTAACCCAAGAACAATTGGGTGAAGTGCTTCAGAGTTCTGGCTATCGAACGGAGCATAGAATCGATCAGAACGGTGCGCCGCTGATCGCCAGCGCGACGGGCGGAATCTCGTTTAACCTCCGCCTCGGCAACCGCGCCGCGGCCCCTCTCGAAGGTTTTCTCGATTTCACCTATATCACGGTGATCAAGATAGAAGGTGAGTTCACGCTTGAGCGCATCAACGACTGGAACAAGAGCAAGCGCTTCTCGCGCTTGCATCGCGTCGACGATTTCCTGGTTCTCGATATGGATGTCGTGGTCGCGGGTGGCGTAACGGAGCGTCACTTCCGGGCAACCCTTGAATTATGGGACCGCATCTTGCAGGAACTGATGGCGTGGCTTCGCGGCGACGCCGGCTTGGGCGCCGCCAATGCGGCCTGAGGTCGAAACAGCCGCGGCGCATTAACCGTCGTGGCGAAAACGTCGCAACAAAGGGGCGGGATCGAAACTCTCGATCGCGGCCCGCGCCTTCCCAATTCGGCCGCCTATTTTTAGTACATCGCCAATGCGGCGATCGAGAAACGCCGATGTGGCCGTGCTCCCTTCGCTGGAATCTTGCAGCCAAAAGAGCGTGGTGGAAACCACCACTCCGGCCAGCAGACCCCGCTTGGTATAGAAATTGAAATCCGTGGACGCATCCCCGGAGGCGCGCCAAATACGATCGGCGGTGCTATAGACCAACTGGCCCGCCAACCGCGCGCGGCGTGGCGTCGCCAGCCAAGCGGTGGCCTTTACCGCCGCCTCCCGCCAACGCCCCATCGCCTCCAGTCGCGCCCAAACCGCCATGGCAACCCGCTCATGCGTGCGCAGATGACTTGTGTCCGCGTCGGTGATGGCGAGAACCGCTTGCCGGTCGGCCCAACTAGACCAATGGACGACAGCATCCGTTACGCCAGTCGGGAACGCGTGCAGGAGGTCCTGAGGGCCAAGCCCCAAATCCCCGGTCCCCGCCCGCAAAGCCGCCATCGACCAACCGTCGAATGCAACATGCGGCAAAGCGGCCAAAAGAATCGCGTCCTTGATCGAATCGGTGGCGGTCATGCCATTATCGCCTGGCGTCGGAGCCGCGCTCGGCGGCCGCTTGAATTTCCCGCCCATAGCCGAGCGTGCCGAACCCGTCCATGCGGTCCAAATAGAGATAACCGTCCAAATGATCGACCTCGTGCTGCAATATGCGCGCCTGAAACCCCTCGGCCACGCCCTCCATCCGCTTGCCGTTCGGAAGCCAGCCGCGATAGCCGATCCGCGCGGCGCGCGGCACCACGCCGCGCAGTTCCGGCACGGACAGGCAACCCTCCCACCCGAGTTCACGCTCGACGTCCAGAACCTCAAGCTCCGGATTGATCAAGGCTATCATGCGATCGGGCGCGGGGGCCTCCGCCGCCGCGGATCGATCGGCTATGAGTCGCATCACGATCAGACGCAGCGAGCGGCCAACCTGCGGGGCGGCCAGCCCCACGCCAGGTGCGGCGACCATCGTCTCGATCATGGAGTCCGCCAACGCGCCGATCGTGGGATCGGTCGTATCCTCGACCGGGACGGCGATCTGACGCAGAACCGGGTCACCCATTCGCACGACTTGCAACAAAGACATTCGCGAAACCTCTCAAAAAGACTTTCGGCTGCTAAACTTTAGAGGGGGCCTTTCAAACCTTGCCTTGTAATGGTAGAAGGCGCATCCAAATTTCAAGTCGTCAATTACGGGCGTGCGTTCAACCCCTTCGTCGGAAGCGCCGCGCCCCTCAACGGGAGTAGGACCCATCGTCCACGTTCTGGTTCGCGACAATAATGTCGATCAAGCGCTGCGCGCGCTCAAGAAGAAGATGCAGCGCGAAGGTATTTTTAGGGAAATGAAGCTTCGCCGCAGTTTTGAGAAGCCTTCGGAGAAGCGTGCGCGCGAAAAGGCGGAAGCTGTTCGCCGCGCTCGTAAGCTTCTCCGTAAGCGCATGGACCGCGAAGGCTTCTGAGCGTTAGGCTGCTTGTCGCTGGCGATATCCAGGTAACGATTTATAAAGCTCCGCCGTCAAGGCGGAGTTTTTGTATAATTGTCTACAGCTTGGTCGCCGTGAAACCGCCGCTGAAGCCGCGCACGGTAATGTCCCCCTTCATGGTCGTGTCGGAGGTCAGCGTCGCCTCAAACGTCAAGACGGCGGGTCCCGAATCCCAGCTCCAGATTACTTTCTGCCCGTTGATTTCCGCCGGCGTGAAAGGTCCCAGCACGCCATCGCTTTCGCATGTCGCGGTGACGCCTGTCTCGGCGCTCTTGAAGTGGCAGATTGTGTCAACCGCGTTGAAGAAAACGCTGCCATGAATTTGCCAAGCCCCGGCGATATCCGCAGTCGCGGCAATCGGGCTGCCGGCTGCATGGCTTGTGGCCAGAGCGAATACGGCCAAGGCAAGGAATTTCATCACTCACGATCTCACTCGAAAATGTAACGAAGAGTGCTATTGCGCAGGATAGGGCAAAGGCTTCTCTTCACTCCGAACCCTATACAACTACTAGAGCGCGGCGGCGGCCTCGGCCAGCCAGTCCCGCTCCGTCGCATCCAGTCGGTCCGCCAGAGCCTCATAGACCTGAGCGTGGTATTCATCGATCCAGCGTCGTTCGACTGGCGAGAGCATTGTAACGTCGATCAGGTTGCGGTCTATCGGGGCTAGGGTCAGTGTCTCGAATTCCAGCATTGGACGTTCGGCGCCAGGCAGTTCCGCCGCGCGCACCAACACAAGGTTTTCGATGCGGATTCCGTATTCGCCTGTGCGGTAATAGCCAGGTTCGTTCGAGATAATCATGCCGGGTTCCAGCGGCGCCAAACCGTTCTTGAAGATGCGCTGTGGTCCTTCATGTACCGATAGATAACTGCCGACGCCGTGGCCGGTGCCGTGATCATAATCCAGCCCGCATTCCCAAAGCGGCGCCCGCGCCAGCGCGTCGAGTTGACCGCCCGTCGTGCCCTTGGGAAAGCGCGCCCGGGCGAGCGCGATATGACCCTTGAGAACCAGGGTGAAATGTCGCCGCATGTCCGGGGTCGGCTCGCCAAGCGCCAGGGTGCGGGTCACGTCGGTGGTTGCGTCCAGATATTGTCCGCCGCTATCCAGCAGATACATCATTCCTGGCGCAAGTCGCTTGTCGCTATCCGGCATGGCTCGATAATGCACGATTGCTCCATGCTCCGCCGCGCCGGAAATAGTGTCGAAGCTGGGCCCCATCGAAAGCGCCTGCTCGGCGCGGAACTCCGCCAGCCGCTCCGCGGCGCCGATCTCCGTCGGAGGATTCGTGCGCATAGCGCTGTCGAGCCAGACGAAGAAGCGCACCAGCGCCGCGCCATCGCGCCGATGGGCCTCGCGCGCGCCCCTCCGCTCGGCTTCGTTCTTAATCGCCTTGGGCAACTGGCAGGGATCGACGCCATTCGAGATATCGACCCGCGCCGCCTTTAGCCTGTCGACCACCCACGCAGGGGTATTCTGCGGGTCGAGCCGAACCGGCCTTCCCATCTCAGCCAATGCGTCCAGCGCCGCGCCGAACCCGTCCGGCGGGCGCGTCGTAACGCTGGCGCCAAGATGCGCCCGAGTTTCAGACGACAATTTACGCTCGTCGATAAAAAGATCGACATGTCCGTCATTGCTCAGGATGGCGAAGCTAAGGGGCAGCGGAGCGTTCGGCACGTCGTCGCCACGAATGTTCAACAACCACGCGATCGAATCAGGTTGGGTCAGGATAGCGGCGCCGATACCGGCCGAATCCATCGAGGCGCCGATACCGAGCCGTTTTTCCGCGGAATCCACGCCGGCATAATCCAGAGAATGCGGTACGGCGGGGGATAGCGGTGGCGCTGGGCGATCCTTCCAAATGGCGTCGACCGGGTTGGCTGCGAGCGCGACGATCTCGATCTCCGCCGACTCAAGATCGGCCTTCAACGATTGGACCGCCGACGCGGAATGCAGCCATGGGTCAAAGCCCACGCGCGCGCCAGGGCGCAGCGATCCGGTGAGCCACTTGCCATAGGGCTCCCCAACAAGGTGACGCACTTCA
>CAJCJC010000415.1 GCA_903970575.1 Alphaproteobacteria bacterium | reverse complement strand
GTCGTCGATCATGTGCCCGGTCTGGGCGGCAAGGGCGCCTATCTGAAACAGGCGATGCGCGACAAGCTGATCGAGCATAAAATCTATATCGACCAGCACGGCGAGGATTTGCCCGAAATCCGAAACTGGAAGTGGGGCGACAACCAGTGACCGCGGGGGGTAGCCCGTAGGATGGGCTGAGGCTTGGCGAAGCCCATCTCTCCCTCGCCAACCCTCGATGGGCTTCGCTGCGCTCAGCGCCATCCTACGCGCTTAAATCCGCGCGGCGGATGCTTACTTCGCGAGCTGCTTGCGAATCGCGGCCAGCTCCGCCTCGCGCTCCGCGCTGACCGTCGGATAGCTCATTTTCAGCCCGTCGAACGTATCGAGGACGATCTTGGAAACGATCAGCCGGGCGTTTTCCTTGTCGTCGGCGGGCACGACATACCATGGCGAATTGCTGGTGCTGGTCGCACTGAGGCATTGCTCGTACGCCTTTTGGTAGTCCTTCCAGAATCCCCGTTCCTTGATGTCGGCTGTGCTGAATTTCCAGTTCTTGTCGGGATCGTCTATGCGGTCGAGAAACCGCTTGCGCTGTTCGTCCTTGGACAGATGCAGGAAAAATTTGACGATGTGCGTGCCGTTGGCGTGCATATGGCGCTCGAAATTCTTGATGGAGCGATAGCGCTGATGCCAGAAGGTCTCGTCGTCGACCGGCGGGTCCGCCAGCGCCTCGCTGACCAACAATTCGGGGTGAACCCGGATAATCAGCACCTCCTCGTAATAGGATCGGTTGAATATCCCGATCTTCCCGCGCTCCGGCATGTCGCGCGTGGTGCGCCACATGAAATCATGCTGCAATTCGGCGGCGCTCGGATGCTTATAGCTGAAAACCTGGCAACCCTGGGGATTGACGCCCGACATCACATGGCGAATGACGCCATCCTTGCCGGCCGCGTCCATCGCCTGGAAAATCAAGAGAATCGCATGCCGGTTAGAGGCATAGAGCAACTCTTGCCGCTCGCTGAGTTCGGCGACGTGATCTTCCAGAAGCGTCTTATACTGATGCTTGGACTTATAGACCGGATCGATCTTTGTCGGCCATTTCTCGAGATCGACCGAATCCCCCTCGTCGACCCGAAAATCCTTGGTGTCTATGTTCATCCAAGGCCTCCTACCGCCAGCGCGGGCGGCGCCGCGATCTCAAGGGTTGGCGACGATTTGGCGGGATCGAGAACCCGGTATGCGAGCAGCTTAACCGGGTCGGTCGCCAGGAACCAGATTACAGCGTAACCCCAGACGAGCGCGGCCAGCCTCCAGCCGAGCGGAGTCACCAGCCCCAGGCCGTACACCGCGATCAAGGTCGCCAGCGCCTGTGTGCCGAACACGGCGATCAGCAGGATCGGCGCCGGCCGTATGGACCAGAACGGCCCCCGCGTGCGCGTCTGGAAGATCGTGAGATGGCCGGCGACGGAGAGCATGAGATACATCATCGTTTGCAGATGCGGATGGTCCAGGTGAATGACCTTGTCCCCCAGATAGAAGAGGCCGAACGCCGCGATGGGCCCCACAACGCCCAGCACCGTGGCAATTCCCAGCACCAGCCGCATGTTCCAAGCCTCGGGCGCATTCCTATAACGCACGTTGTCATAGGCGATCGACAAAATGGCGCCATCGTTCAGCAGGGCCAGCATCACGATCATGACCGCGGTCAGAGGATAGAAATTGAAGATGACGATCGACAGCGTCATGAACAGCAAGACCCGCAAGGTCTCCGTGATGCGGTACATCGCGTAGCTGTTCATCCGCTGGAAAATCTTGCGGCTCTCCTGGATCGCGTCGATGATCACCGATAATCCGGGCGTCATCAGCACGATGGACGCGGCGGCGCGGGCGGCGTCGGTCGCGCCCGAGACGGCGATGCCGCAATCGGCCTTTTTCAGCGCCGGCGCGTCGTTCACCCCGTCGCCGGTCATGCCCACGATATGATCGTGCTTTTGCAGCACGTCGACGATATGGAATTTATGCTCCGGAAAGACCTGGGCGAATCCGTCTGCCTGTTCGATGGATTTCGCCACCGCCGCGGTTTCATCGGTGTTGGCGTCGCCGAGCGTGGCGCCGTCGAGAATATTCGCGCCCATCCCCAGCGCCGCCGCCGTCTCGCGCGCGATCGCCAGCGCATCGCCCGTCACCATCTTAATCTTGACGCCCATCGTCGAGGCCATCGCGACGGTCGACTTGGCGTCCACGCGCGGCGGATCGAAAAGCGGCAAGACGCCGTAAATCTTCCAATTGCCCCCTTCGTCCGTTCTGGCGACGCCGAGCGCGCGAAAGCCCCGCGCGGCGAAGTCGTCGACCGCCTTGCCGAAGGCGGTCTTTGCCTCGGCGCCATCGGCGGACATTTCAAGAATGACCTGTGGCGCCCCCTTTGTCGCCTTGAATGTCGTTCCGTCGGTCGCCTTGACGGTGGCTTCGGTGCGCTTGCCCACCGGGTCGAACGGCTTGAACGCGGTAACCCGATAGGGCGCCAGAGCCCCCTTGTCCTTCACGCCGCCAAGCACGGCGAGATCGATCGTGTCGTCGTTTTCCGCTCGTGAGGCGAGCGCGCCGGTGAGGATAACCTGCTCGGCGGTGAACGCGCCCAGGCGGAAAGGGTCGCCCAACGTCAACTTATTCTGAGTCAGCGTGCCGGTCTTATCGGCGCACAGAACGTCCACGCCCGCCAGCTCCTCGATCGCGACCAGCTTGCTTACGATCGCCTGCTTCTTGGCGAGCAGACGGGCGCCGACCGCCATGGTGACCGACAGAACCGTCGGCATGGCCACCGGGATCGCGGCCACCGTCAGCACGAGGGCGAACTGCAGCGTGGTGAGGATGGCTTCGCCGCGATAGATACCTACGCCGATAATGACGGCGACGAGCACGACGGCGAGCACGATCAGGTAGTTGCCGATCCTGAGCACGGCCTGCTGGAAATGGCTGGTGGTGTGCGCAGTCTCGACGAGTTGGGCGGTCTTGCCGAAATAGGTCTTGCCCCCGGTGGCGTAGACAAGAGCGTCGATCTCGCCCCTGCGAACGATGGAGCCGGAGAAGACGGCGTCGCCGGGTTTCCGTGTGGTCGGCAACGATTCCCCGGTCAGCGCCGACTGATCCAGAGATAGCTCGTCGCCGTCCAACAGACGGGCGTCGGCCGGTACGATGTCGCCCAGGCGCAGGCGGATCATGTCGCCCGGAACAAGGTCACGGGCGGGCGGCGTGATCCATGTCCCGTCGCGTTTCACGCGCGCCTTGATCGCGAGCTTGGCCTTGAGCGCGGCGATCGCGTCGCCCGCCTGGCGCTCTTCCCAGAACCCGATGGTCGCGTTGGCGACCAGCAGAAACAGAATAATGAAGAAATCCGGCCAGTGCCGCACGACGCCGGACAGAACGACCGCGACCTCGATCATCCAGGGGATCGGTCCCCAGAAATAGGAGAGGAATTTCAGAAGCGCGCTCGTCTTCTTTTCCGCGATCTCGTTCGGCCCGTATTGAACCAGCCGCTTTACCGCCTCGGCCTGGGACAAGCCGTCAGGCGACGAACCTAGCCTTTTTTCGACCTCAGCGAGAGGAAGAGTCTTAAGGTCGTCCTTCGCCTCGGGCTTCGGTTTCACGGGCGATACGCGAGCGGCTGATGAGGCCATGCCGGTTTATCCTGTCCGCGGAGCGTTCGGTTCGGCGATGACGGGCGCCAAGTTCAATGCGCCGAGAAGTCAAGAACGACGCGGGCCGCTACGTCGCCATGTTCAAGCCGTTCGAAGACGCTGTTGATCGCCGAGAGCGGTTGCATCTCGATATCGGCCTTGACCTTGCCCTGGGCCGCGAAGGACAGCGCCTCGGCCATATCCTCGCGGTTACCGACGAAGGAGCCGCGGATCGTGATGCAATTCGCCACCACATCGAACAGCGGCACGGGAAAGTCCCCCGGCGGCAGGCCAACCAGAACGCAGGTGCCGCGCTTGCGCGTCATGGCGACACCCTGTTTGAAGGCGCCCAGCGAGGGGGCGGTGATCAGGACGCCATGGGCGCCCCCGTCTGTGCCTTTCTTCACGGCCTCGGCCGGGTCGCCATGCATCGCGTTGACCACGAGATCGGCCCCGAGGCGCGTGGCGTGAGCCAGCTTGCCGTCGTCGATATCGACCGCGCAAACCTGAAGCCCCATCACCTTGGCGTATTGAATCGCCAGATGCCCCAGGCCGCCGGCGCCGGAGATGACGATCCATTCGCCGGCCTTGGCCTCGGTCACCTTAATGCCCTTGTATGTGGTGATGCCGGCGCAAATCAGCGGCGCGGCCTCCTTGGCGCCGAGCCCGGCCGGGATATGGGCGACGTAATTGGGGTCCGCCAGAATATAGTCGGCGAAGCCGCCATTCTTCGTATAGCCGCCAAATTGGGCGCTGGGGCAAACCGTTTCCCATGCCGTCAAGCAGTATTCACAATGGCCGCACGCCGAGTAGAGCCAGGGCACGCCCACACGATCCCCCTCCTTGACGATGGTGACGCCGGCGCCAATGGCCGACACCAGGCCGATGCCCTCATGCCCCGGAATGAACGGCGGCGATGGCTTCAGGGGCCAGTCGCCGTTGGCGGCGTGCAAATCCGTATGGCAGACGCCGCAGGCTTCGGTCTTGACGACGATCTGGCCCGGCCCGGGCGTGGGAATGTCCCACTCCTTGAGGACCAAAGGCTTTCCGAACTGCTCGACGACGGCGGCGTGCATTTTGCGGGTCATGATGGAATCCTTGCTGAAAAATTTGCTCAATAGCGTCATGCGCGGGCTTGATCCGGTCACGACGCAAATATTGCCTTACGCCGCCGCCTTGGCGCCCAGGCCGCGCACGGCCTCGATCATGCCCGACAGAACGGCGGCGGCGTCGCCGTAGACCATCTCGCAATTATCCGCATAGAACAGCGGGTTGACGATGCCGGCATAGCCTTTGCCTTCGCCGCGCTTGACGACATAGACCTTCTTGGCCTGATCGGCGTTGAGGATCGGCATGCCGTAAATCGGCGATGTTTTTTCGGTCCGCGCCTCTGGATTCACCACGTCGTTCGCGCCGATCACGAGCGCGACATCCGTGGTTTTGAACTCCTCGTTGATGTCCTCGAGCTGGAAGATCAGGTCATAGGGAACCCCTGCCTCCGCCAGCAGCACGTCCATCTGGCCGGGCATGCGGCCGGCGACCGGATGGATCGCGAATTTGACCGAGACGCCCGCCGCGATCAGCAGCTTCACGAATTCATACAGCTTTTGCTGCCCCTGCGCGGCGGCCAGGCCATAGCCCGGAACGATGATGACGCTGCTGGCGTAGCGCATGAAGATGCCGGCGTCCCCTGCCTCGCAGGGCTTGAGGCTGCCCTTGACCGCCCCCTGCTTTTGCTTGGGCGCGTCGCCGAAATTGGTGAACAGCACATTGCTGACCGAGCGGTTCATCGCCTTGGCCATCAGCAGCGTCAGCAATAGGCCGGCCGCACCCACGACCATGCCCGCGATCATCAGCGCCGGGTTGCCGAGCACGAAGCCTTCGAGCCCAACCGCCAAACCCGTGAAGGCGTTATAGATCGAGATGATGACCGGCATGTCCGCGCCGCCGATCGGCAACGTCACCAGAATGCCGAGCACCAGCGCTAGCGCGAAGAACAGCGTGATCAGTTGCGGCGTCGAGATGATGCCGCCGATAGACCCGCCCAGCGCCACGAAAAGCATGACGCCGCCGACCGCGACCGTCGCGATCAGCACCGTCGCGTTCAGGATTTGCTGCCCCTTCATCCTGAGCGGCTTGTTGAGCACGCCCTGCAGCTTGGCCCAGGCGATCAACGACCCCGAGAGCGACACCGCGCCGATAAGCGCGCCCAGCAACGTGACGACCAGTTGTGTCGCGCCATGCGCCCTGCTGCCGAACAGCTCGACCGCGGCGATC
>CAJCJC010000414.1 GCA_903970575.1 Alphaproteobacteria bacterium | reverse complement strand
ACCGCCTCGCTGATCACCGGGCTGGTGCAATGGATCAGCAATTCCTCCACCATCGGCGGCATCTCGCCCTGGCTGGTGCGGATTGTGGCCGAGGACCGGCTGTTCGGGCTCAGCTTCGCGTTCTATTACGCCGCAATCGCCGCCGCCCTGGTCTGGTATGTGTTCACCTATACCCCGCTCGGGCAGCGCCTGATCTTCGTCGGCCGCGGGCGAGAGGTGGCGCGGCTGGTCGGCATCAATGTCGGCCGAGTGCGGGCCGGCTGCCTGATCGCCTCCAGCATGCTGGCGGCGCTGGCCGGCATCATCTATGTCGGCGTGCTGGGCGCGGCCGATCCCGTATCCGGTCTGAACTTCCTCTTGCCCGCCTTCGCCGCCGCCTATCTGGGCGCGACCAGCATCGTGCCGGGGCGCTTCAACGCCTGGGGCGCGTTTATCGCGGTCTATTTCCTGTCATCCGGCATCACGGGGCTCAGCATGCTGGGCATCCCGCTCTGGGTCACCAACGTGTTCAACGGCGGCGCGCTGATCCTGGCGGTCACCTTGTCGCAATTCGCCCGCGGCCGGGAGCAGATGGAGCTTTAGCCGCCTCGCATTACGAGGCGCTGTCTTGGGCGCGATATTCCGCGTCGCCGATCAAGCCCCGCCTTAGGAACAGCAGCATCGCCACGCCGGCGGCGCCTAGCAATCCGCCGGCGAGCGCCGCGCCGATCCGCAGATGCCCAGGACCCAGCGCGTCGCTGAACCCGCCCGCGAGCGGCGGCCCGAGCCCCGTTCCGAACAGGTTGATCGCCAGCATGAACAGCGCGGT
Source organism: Alphaproteobacteria bacterium (assembly GCA_903970575.1). Lineage (GTDB taxonomy): Bacteria > Pseudomonadota > Alphaproteobacteria > BOG-932 > Roseiterribacteraceae > BOG-932. The sequence continues at coordinate 4,680 of CAJCJC010000414.1, read as the reverse complement.
CGCGAGCGATCTTGCGCCGGGGGCGCTGGTTTCCTGCACCGCCATCGGCAGCAGGCTCGCGCCCATCCCGCCCAGCAAAGCCGCCACGATCGCGGCGGAGGCCGCCACCAGCACGGCATGCGCGCACGCGATCGCCACAAGCCCCGCGGCCATGGCCGCGAGCCCGACCGATGCGATGGCGAGCGCGCTTGAAACCCGGCGGGTCGGTCCGGCCCGGTCCGCCAACCATGCGCCGAACAGCGTGCCGACCACGCCCGACAGAATCTGTTCGCTCCCCAACAATGCGCCGGCTTGGGTCGATGACAATCCGAAATCCCGGATAAAGATCGTGGGAGTCCAGACGAACAGAACGAACAAGGTGGCGTAAAACGCCGCCGCGCCGCCATAAAGCAATATCGGAACGCCGGTCCTAAGGCCTCTGGCCCTGGCGCCTGCATAGGGCGATGGCATCGATCTATCCAACCGCGCGCCGCCGGACCCGATCAAGGGCGTCAGCAAGGCCAGGATGAGTCCGGGAATGGCGATGACAAGAAAGACGATTCGCCAGGGCGCGAAGTCGCCCGGCATGTGCCCGGCTTTAAGCCGGTCGAGCAATCCGCCGATCGATGCGATGGCGATCCCCGACAAGGTCGCCGCACCGGCCACGTAAAAGCCGATAGCCCGCGATGTAAAGGATTTGGGAAAGCTTTCCGCCAGGATCGGATAGGCGCACGGGGCGAGCGTCGCCTCGCCGATTCCCACGCCCAGTCTGATCGCGAACAGCGCGCCAAAGCCGCGCGCGGCGGCCTGAAGCGCCGTCAGCGCGCTCCATGCCGCAAGACCGAGCCCGACGATCCAGCGCCGGTCGATCCGGTCCGCCAATATGCCTATCGGTATCGACGCGAGCGAAAACAGAACGGCGAACGCGAAACCGCTCAGCAGCCCGGCCTCGGTATCCGTCAGCCGCAGATCCGCCGCGATGGACGGCAACAACAGATTGATGGCGTTGCGATCTACCTGCGCGACGCCATAGGCGAAGGTCAGGATGATCGCCGTACGCCAGCGCCGCCGCGCTGGCGTTTCGCGCGCCGCCGTCTCGGGGGTAACCGCTATGGTTTGGATGACGCGCCTTCCGGCCTACTCCGCCGCCATCGCGGTGATCCGTTCCGCCCAGATTTCCGAAGGCGCGCTGGTGTCGACGTCGATCGCGCCGACCACGCCCAGCATCCGCCGTGCGTCCTCCAGCGGCAGATGCAGCGCATCCTCGTATTTGTTCATGAAGATCGGGCCGGATTCATGGCCCACCTTCATGCCGCGCTCGATATTGCTCTGGCAGGTCGGCCATACCTCCGGATAATGCAGCATGGTCCGCACCGTATAGCGCAGCGATCCGAGCAGCTGCATGACGGAGACTTCGCCCGCCAGTTCCGGGCTCAAATGCTTGAACAAATTGGTGATGCGGCACCAATACGGCACCAACTCACCCATGTAATCCAGATTGCCGCCGGTGATGACATGCTCGAAATCATGCGTCTGGGCGCTGCGGTAATTGAAGAACTCAAGCTGCGTCTTCGGCTTTGGCAGGCGATAGATCTCAAGCTCGAAGGCGTTCTTCAAAACCTTGCGATAAAAGATTTCGCCGAGCGTTCCCTCGGGAAACTTGCGAAATTCATCGGCGTTGAAATTGGACATGAAGCCTTCCTCGAACCAGGCGTCGAGGCGGGGATTTTTCTGGCGCTCCAGCCGGAACAGCTCTTCGATATGCGGCTTATCCTGCAGATCGCTCAAGATGCCGACGATCTCGTACATCTCGGCCTGCGGCGGAAAATCATCCCCGTTGCGGCGCAACAGGATCATCGCGACCCACTCGCGCAGCTTGGCGTTATTAAGGTATTTGGACGAGCTGATCAGCATGCTGCTTTCGGTCGGGATATTTTTTACCCCGCGAAGAAGATACGGAACGTCAACCATCGCTTTCCTCCACTGTCTCTTTTATGCGCACGCTTAGCTGTCTTACGGGCGTAATCGTTGCACGAAAGCCAGGCGGAGGGCAAACCGTGCGGTGGGTTATTCTGGGCGGAGCAACAAGGGGAAGCGCGCAATGATGGACTTCGATGGCAAGGTCGCGGTCATTACCGGGGCCGCGAGCGGAATCGGCGCCGGCCTCGCGCGCAAGGCGCTGTCGCTCGGCATGCGGGTGGTGCTGGCCGATGTGCGGGAGCCGGAGCTAACCGCCCTGGCCGCCACGCTCGGCGGCGAAGTTCTGACGGCGCCGACCGATGTCGCCGACCCGGAATCCGTCGAGGCGCTCGCCGACAAAGCCTATGAAAATTTTGGCGCCGTCGATCTTCTGTTCAACAACGCCGGCATCATGGCCACCGGCTTCAGCTGGACGATCGAGCCGGAACGCTGGCGGCGCAGCGTCGACGTGAATTTCTTCGGCGTGCTGCATGGGGTGCGCAGCTTCGTGCCCCGCATGCTGAAGGCGGGCACGAAGGCGCATATCGTCAACACCAGCTCGGTCGGCGGCTTTCTGGCGAGCCCGCTGATGGCGCCCTACTCGGTCACCAAATTCGCCATCGTCGCCCTGACGGAGTCGCTGCGGGCCGAGTTTGAAATCATCAAGGCGCCGATCGGCGTGTCGCTGCTCGCCCCCGGTCCGGTCAAGACCGGTATTTTTAACGATCCCTTCGGCGCGATGGTTGAGCCCGGGGTCCAGTCCTTCGTCGACGATCTAAGGTCCATGCTGACGGCGTACGGGCTGACGGGCGACCAGTTCGCGGAGCTGGTCTTCGCGGGAATCGCGGCCGACCAGTTCTGGATTATCCCGCAGCCCGAGGCGTTCGACGAAGCCTATCGGCGGCGCGCTGACGATGTCCTGGCCCGGCGCACGCCGCGTCTGCCGCGACTCGAGTGATGGGGATTTGGGCGGAGGAAGCCGGCTCCGGCGCCTATCCCCGGCGCCTGAATCTCCAGATTCATGGCCTCAGGGGATTCTCCGCGCTCGCCGTGTTCATCTATCACGTCTATGGCATGGGGACGCTTTGGGCCTTTTGGCCCTCTCTGCTCGCGCCCAGCGATGGCGTCTTCGCCGCCGGAAAGCACGGCGTTGAAATCTTCTTCGTCATCTCCGGCTATCTGATCACGGGATCGTTGATCCGGCATGGAGACGCCGCGCGCTTCCTGCTCGATCGCGCGATCCGCCTTTACCCGGTTTTCCTCACCATCCAGATACTCGTCTTCGGCCTCGGACCGTTCGTTCATTATAAATGGCTGACGGGCATTCGGCCCGGCGCCTGGCTACTGGCCTTTGTCGAGAACGCGCTTTTCCTCCCCGGCGTTTTCGCTCTACCGCTCGCGCAGCTTAACGCGTGGTCGCTCAGTTTCGAGGTCGCCTTCTATCTCGTCGCCGCCGGATATTTTGTATTGTGGCGGCGTTTCGGGCGATGGGCGCCTGCTTTGGCGTTGGTCGTGATTCTGACGATTATGCTGGTGCGGGACGGACGATCGGCGTTTTTCATTCCCGGGGTGGCGATCTATTTCCTGTCGCGACGCACCCGTCTCGCCTTGCCCGCTTGGTTTCGTGGCCTGTCGATTCCGGCCCTCGTTCTGATGCTCGCCATGCTGACCCTCGCCGAAACCAGACCGGGCCTCGTCTATCCGGCCACAATCCCGGCCTTCATCTTTTTCGCATGCATCGTGGAGGGGCGATGCCTTTTGTCGGCCCTGCTGCGGACCCGGTTCCTGCAATATCTGGGAACCATAAGCTACAGCTTTTATCTATGGTCGCCGGTCGTGACCTATCCGATGAAGCTGTTCATCCAGCGCGTTCTTCACGGTCGCCTGAACGATCTGGCGATCGTCTTGTTGTTCGCGCTACTGGGATTCGCCGGCTCCGTCGCCGCCGCGCATCTCAGCTATCGTTGGCTGGAGGATCGGGCCGGGAAGGCCCTGCATCGCCGCGTTTATGCGGTCGGGGCCTAACGGTTCGCGGGGGTCAGGCGGATGATGACGTCGACGCGGGAAACTTCCGCGCCGACCGGGGCGGGCGGCAGCTTTGACAGCAACACGTGATCGGCGGGAATATCCGCCAGCTCGCCGGTTTCCTCGTAAAAGAAATGGTGGTGATCGGCGGCGTTGGTGTCGAAATAAACCTTGCCCGGCGCAACCAGAACTTCGCGCAGCATGCCACAGTCCGTGAACCGGCGCAGCGTGTTGTAGACCGTCGCCAGCGACACGGGCACCTGCGCCTCCGACGCCTCGGCGTGAAGCGATTCGGCGCTGATGTGCCGCTCGCCCTGGCCAAACACGAGCGACGTCAACGCCAGGCGTTGCCGCGTCGGGCGAAGCCCGGCGCTGGAAAGACGCTCTGCCGACGATGCAAGGGAGGATTCGCTGGACATCCGGACAATATGGGCTAAAGGCCGCGCGATTTAAAGCCCTGCATTTTCCGTCGGTTCTCGGTATCGCGTCCTGTACGACAGCGTGAGATTGGCGGGCCGTAATGCAAGCGGCGGCTCCGCCGATCTGGTCAAGCGATTACAGGTGCGCTTGGGACTCTTGGCGTCGGCCACGACCCCTCAAGCGATGAATTTGCCTGGCTACCGGCTCCATCCCTTGGTCGGCGATCTCAAAGGCTATTGGTCTGTCAGCGTGTCGGGAAATTGGCGGTTGATTTTCCGATTCGAGGGCGAGGACGCA
>CAJCJC010000413.1 GCA_903970575.1 Alphaproteobacteria bacterium | reverse complement strand
GTCGGCGGCGCGATGTCGCAAAACAGCAGCCATTTCGGCTCGGCCCAATTCGGTCTATCCGCGGATTCGGCGCTTGGACTCGAAGTGGTGCTGGCCGACGGCACGATCGTGAAGACGGGGTCGGGCTCTTCCATCTATCGGCCGTCTCCGTTTTTCCGCAATTACGGGCCCGATCTGACCGGGCTGTTCCTGGGCGATACCGGGGCGCTCGGCTTCAAGGTCCGCATCACCCTCAAACTGATCCCGTTTCCGCCGCATCAGGCCTATGGCTCCTATGCATTCGATAGCCACGAGCCGCTGATGCGCGCGATGGCGCAGGTGTCGCGCGCGGGGCTGGCGGCCGAATGCGGAGGCTGGGACCCCATGATGGTCGCGAACTATGTCAACCGCACGCCCGTTCTCAAGGACGATCTCAAATATTTGAAGGGCGTGCTGCGCACCGGGTCGTCGCTGCTTTCAGGCTTGAAGGACGCCACGCGCATCGCGCTCGCCGGCCGTCGCGCCTTCAAGGACGTGTCCTTCATGATGCAGGTCACGATCGACGATTTCAGCGCCGCCGGCGCGGCGGAAAAGCTCCAGGCGGTCGAAAAGATCGCGGCGGCCGAGGGCGGCAGGTCGGTCGAGCCGTCCTTTCCTCGGGCGCACCGCGCCGTTCCGTTCATGTATCCGAACGGCATCCTGGGCAATACGGGCAAGCGCTGGGTTCCCACTCACGGCCTGACGCCACATTCGCGCGTCCTCGAGGTCGGCGCGGCGATGATGCGCTATTTCGAGAGCAAGGCCGACATCATGGAGAAATACGATATCGAATGGTGTCTCATCATGTCGGAAATCCATAACAATTCGACGTTGATCGAGCCCATGTTCTACTGGCCCGACAAGCGCAGCGTCTTTCATGAGCGCTGGATACAGAAAGACTATCTGGCGACCTTGGACGAGTATCCGGATCGTCCCGAGGTGGCCGAGGCGATGCGCGATATTCGCAGCGGGCTGACGGACCTCTTCATGCGCAACGGCTGCGCCCATTTTCAGATCGGCAAACTCTACCGTTATAAAGAGGGCAGGGAGCCCGCGACTTTCGCCCTGCTGGACGCGATTAAGAGCGTCGTGGATCCCAAACGGCTGATGAACCCCGGTTCGCTTGGGCTCGATTGACGGATTGAGGGGAGCGGCGTGCATGGCCGAAACTTTGACGAATCCGGAGCCGGCGAAACGGCTCCCGCGCAAGCGCATTGCCAAGGGGCCCGCGCGGCCCCAGTATTTCGAGAACCGCGACCTCGATCGCATGATGATCATGTTCGTGGCGTTGATGGCGGAGATGATGGCGATTCGCGATCGCCTCGATACGGACGAGGCGTTGCTGGAATCGACCGGCAAACTGTCGGCCGAGGCCATCGAGTCGTTTCAGCCCGGCGAGGAAAGGGAACAGGCGCGTGAAGAGGCGCGGCTGGCGATGATGCGGCGGGTCTTTCGCGTGTTGCGTGAAGAGTTCGAGGGCGACGCCTGAACACGGCGCCGTGACTATGTTCTTCAACCCTGATTATGGAGGAAGACGGCGATGAAGCCCCAAGGTCAACACGGAATGCTGCCGCGCCCTAATCATGACGAGGCCGTGCGCGAAAGCTGCGTCGCCTCCATGCGGCGATACTTTACGACCGAGCTCGTCGGTGAGAACCGAAAACTTTACCAGCAGAAACTGGCGCCGAAATTCAAGGCCGAGCATGGCCGGTTGCCCGAGACGGCCGCCGAGGTCCGCCATTTGATGGAGGACACCTATTATTACCGCGCCTCCAGCATCATCGGCCGCGCGACGCAGGAATTGCTGTGGGACACGGTGGGCGAAACCATCGAGCGGCAGCTTGACGATCTGATCGAGAAGGCGCGCCCAAAGGACGGCGCGCTCGGGACCTTGACGCTCGACCCCGATATGAAGATGCCGAAATATATCGAGGATGTGGACATCCACGTCATGCCCGGCAATTTCCATACCGAGCTTTGCGAGGGCGACGTTCTGGCAGGCGCGCTCTATGACCGGGGGGCCTATATCTTCGCGTATGGCAGCCGGGGACAGTATAATGAGCAACTGGGCACGCTGATCGCCGGGATGTTGAAAAGCCAGTTTCCCGACTTCAAGCCAAGGCGAATCCTCGAAATCGGTTGCAGCATGGGAACATCGACCGTCGCCTTGAAGGACGGTTTTCCCGACGCCGAGATGTATGGCATCGACGTCAGCGCGCCGATGGTGCGTTATGCCCATGCGCGCGCCGAATCGCTTGGTCGGGCGATCCATTTTTCCCAGCAAGATGGCGCCCATACGAAATTTCCGGACGGGTATTTCGATCTGGTGCTGTCCATCCTTGTCAACCACGAACAGCCGTTGAATGTGGTCCAGGCGCAGTTCAAGGAATCGTACCGGATATTGGCGCCCGGTGGGATCATGCTCACCGACGGCAAATTGAAGTCCAGAACCGCCGTCGCCGAGGCCGATCCGTTCCAGGAATTCATGGGCCAGTGGTTCAATCGCAACAATAACGAGCCGTTCGGCAAGGGCATCGACATCGAACGCGATTTCATGGCCGCCGGCTTCGCGCTGGAGGATATGTTCTCCGACGTCCCCGAGGGCGACACCTATCTCAAAGGCCATGTTTCGGCGCATAGCTATGTGGGCGCTTTCAAACGGTGAGTGTTGCGGTAAAAGATTTTTGATTGGGCGTAAGCCCGCATCGGTTGGACCGGTAGAGCTGGAGTAAGATGGCGAGCATTTCGAAGGTCGACGCAGTGCCTGGGGTCCCCGTGCCGTCTCACGCGGACGATCGCCCTATCCCAAGAGGGCTGTATTTCAGCTACGGCGTCGGCATGATCGGCGAGAGGATGTTCCGCGACACGCCGGCTCTCCTCCTCCTTGTTTTCATGACCAACTATCTCGGCATCCCGGCCTATATCGCGGGCATATCGGTTTTTATTCCGAAATTCGTCGTCGTTTTCCTGGACCCGCTCGTCGGCATTTTTTCGGATGGCATCCGGTCGTCATGGGGGCGGCGGCGTCCGTTGATGTTCGTTGGGGCTTTGCTGACCAGCGCCAGCTTCTTTCTCATGTTCTATGTCCCCCATATCGATAATGTCATATGGCGCGCCGCGTATATGTCGATGACGATTACGCTCGCTTTCATTGCCTATGCGCTGTTCTCGGTGCCCTATCTGACGATGGCCTCGGAGATGACCGCGAATAAGGCCGAACATACCAAGCTTATGTCGGTGCGGGTCACCTTCATGGCGATCGGTCTCACCATGGGCGCCAATGCCGGCGCGATCGTGCAATATGGCGGCGGTGGGCTGGAGGGGTATCGCTTCATGGCGATGGTTTTCGCCGTCATTTGCGTCGTCACCATGTTGCTCACCGTGTTCGGCACGGCGCGGGCCCGTCAATTCGCCCCGGATGGCGCCGCCCTCGGGCTGATCGCTCAGTTCCGGCTGGCCCGCCGCAACCGCCGGTATATGCTGCTGCTGGCGGTCAACGCCTTCCAGAAACTGGGCGAGGGGATCGGGTACGGATCGTTCGCCTATTTTATCGTCTATTATGTTCATCAATCGATGAGCGACATGGGGCTCGTGGTGGTGGGAACGCTCACCGGGCAGATCATCTCGCAGCCATTTTGGATATGGCTCAACAGCCGCACCACCCGGCCGGTTGTCTACACCATTGGCATCGCGGCCTGGGTGCTGGCGTTATTTGTCTGGCTGCTGCTGGCGGATGCGCCGATGTGGATGCTGATCGCGATGGGAATATGGTCCGGCATCTCGGCCGGCGGCTTCCTTGGCGTGCTTTTGATGATGCTGGCGGATTCGATCTCCCACGACGCCGAGGCGACGGGCATCAAGCGCGAAGGAACCTTCAGCGGCATCTGGCTCGCCACTGAAAAAGTCGGCTTCGCGCTGGGCGCGTTGATCGTGGGCGTCGTTCTGGAGCTGTTTCACTTCACGTCCAGCTCAAGCGGCGTCGAGGCTCCGCAAACGGCCGAGGCCGTGCTCGGTATCTCCGTGGTCTATGTGGGCCTGAACAGCCTCGTTTATTGCGCCAGCATTGTCCCGGTATGGCTGTACAGCCGATATGACGACGCGAAGCCCGCCTGAGGGTTCCGCCGGCGCGCTCTTTGGCTCTTTCGCGCTCTGGCCCATTAAATGCGGCGTTTCGACGGAATACTGAATGCCAACCAGCGTCGTGACGGGCGCCACCGGCGGGATCGGTCGCTTTATCGCTCTTGGCCTGTTGCAGGCCGGCCATCGCCTCATCATCGTCGGTCGCGATACTGGCCGTGGCAATGACGTCCTGAGGTGGCTTAGGGCGCAGGCGCCGTCGGCGCGGGTCGAGTTGGAATTGGCCGATCTTTCATTGCTGGCGGAAACGCGCGCGCTTGCCCAACGCATTCTGGATCGTCACCCCATAATCGACAGGCTGGTCAACAACGCCGGCGTCTTCAGCGCCCAACGGGAGGAAACCCGCGAAGGACATGAGCGCGTCATCGCGGTGAACTATCTTTCTCCCTTCGTTTTGACCCAGGCTCTTCTGCCGGCGCTTCTGGCGGCGGGCGTTGCGCGAATCGTCAATGTCGGCTCCTCAACCTCCGACCATGCCCGCATCGATGTTACGGACCTCGAATGTCGGCGTCGCTGGGGCATGGTCCGGGCCTATGGCCAATCTAAACTCGCCCTCGGCATGGCGACATTCGCCTGGGCGCGGCG
>CAJCJC010000412.1 GCA_903970575.1 Alphaproteobacteria bacterium | reverse complement strand
CGGCGCCGACGCCCACGCGCGCGGCGAAAAGCCCCCAATAACCGGTCGCCACGCCGCACATCATCGTGGCGGCGCTCCAGATCGAAATTCCCGCCGCGACGAGCGAGCGGCGATTCACCCGGTCCGTCAAAAAGCCGATCGGCAGACCCAGCACGCCGTAGAAGATCGCGAAGGCGCCGCCTTGCAGCAAACCCATGCGCCCGTCGGAAATGTGCAGATCGGCCTCGATCGGGCGCACCAGCAGGCTGATCCCCGTCCGATCCAGAAGTGAAAACGCATAGGCCAGCATCAGCATTAAAACGACGTACCAGGCATAGCCGCGACGTGGCCAAGCCTGCTCTTCGGCCGAAGCGGCCGTCTCCAATTCGGCCGCGGCGGTCAAACGACCACCAGGGGATCGCCGGGGTCGTTCAGGATTTCGTATCCTGTCTTGGTGATGCGGAGCAGGTCCTCGTTATGGCCGGCTCCCCAGCCGATTTCGACATAGGGCAGGTCCAGCGTGACCACCATGTTTTCGGCCAGGGTCAATTCCTCCCCGACCGGGAAGGGGACGTCTGTTCGGTTCGGATCGTCGCCATGTTGCAGCCCGACCGAATGCATGCCGAAGACGGGTAGTTCCTTGGGCATGCCCGCCTTGACCGCCGCGTCCCTGGCGGCCTGCTCCACCACGTTGAATTTCACCCCGGCCTTGATCAGCTCGAACGCGGCCTCGCGCCCTGCTTGCTGGGCCTTGAACCGCTTCAGCGCCTCGGCGGTCGGTTCGCCCACGGAGATGGTGCGCGCGAAATCCCCCTGGTAATTCTTGAAGCGGATGGAGCAATCCATCATGTAGCTGCGCCCGCGCTTGACCACCCCGTCCGGCAAAAGCCCCTGGGTGACGCCGAGCAGCAGGAAGTTGCCGTCCCCGCCCCGCGCCGCGCCCTCCGCGAAGAACCGCAGCCGGATCTCTTCATAGGTCATGCCTTCTTCCATCGACCGGGCGGCGGCCATGGCCGATTCCTGGGTGATCCGCTGCGCCACCCGCAGCAAGGCGACCTCATGATCGGTTTTGACCTGACGAATTCGGCGAAAAACATTATCGCCCGGCACGATGGTGACGGTATCGATCCCAATCTTTTCCAACAGATAGGCGACGCGCATATCGTCCACCGCGATGCGTCCGTTGATCAGGCCGGATCGCTTCAGCGCGTGGACCAAAGCCCATTCCGCCGTCGCGGCGGCGCTTTGCTGGTTTCTTTCCTGCGCCTGCTTCCAGCCGGCCTCGCGCTCGGTCAGGTTCGCATCCGCCGCGATCGGTGTGCGCGGCTTGAACGCCTCGGGTTCGACCCGCATTTGCTCCGGCGTCGCGCCGATATAATCGCGCCAGTTGCTGGCGCCCGACATCGCGATCACCTCCGGCACGTCGCGATCGCCGTTGGCGATCTCCCAGCTATTGCCGGTCGTCGAGACTAGAAAGCTCGGCTCCGCGGGGTCCTTGGGAAAGGTGGCGAAGGCGGGGTATTCGACGATGAAGCGCGTTAGCGTCGTTATGGTGTTGGTCAGGTAATAGACGTTATGGGGCTGAAGCGCGATCAGGCCGTCGAGGCCAAGTTCGTCCAGAACTTCGCGCGCCCGCTCCCGATTGACGGGTATCTGCTTACCCAGATCGGGATTGAGGACGTGGCTGAGGTCGAGCTTGACCGCGCCGCCTTCAGCATATGCCGTTCCCGCATCACGCATCATAAGTCCGCCCGATCAGCCATTTATCGCATGGACGGTATGCATAACGGCCGCGCGCCGCAACCCCGAAAGGATGAAGATAACCGGTATGGGGGTGGGCGGCCGGGGGGAGAGCGGTGTGATTGTCTGCCGACGGTGTCGTTTCACTTTTCCTCCCGTGAAGTGCGACATTGTCATATTCTAAAGCGATGGAAATCGAGTACGATACCGCAAAGGAGGCGGCCAATATCATCAAGCATGATATGTCGTTAGCGGATGCGCAGGGCCTTTTCGAGGGTAGTATTAAGGTTCGGCCCGATGACCGAAAAAACTATGGCGAACAGCGTATGATCGCCCTGGGTGAAATCGCCGGCCGGGTCCATGTGTGCGTTTATACGATGCGCGGCGATGTCTATCGGGTTATCTCGCTGCGTAGGGCAAACCGGAGAGAGACAAATGCCTATCGTGAAGGTTGATCGGAAAAAGGCGCTTGCCGACATCGCGGGGCGCGACTGGACTAAAAGCGACGCCCTGACCGACGACGATATCGCCGCCCAGGTGGCCGCAAACCCCGACGCCGCGCCGCTGATCGATAGTGAGGATTTCTCGAAATGGCGGAACGTGCCGGCGCGAGCGGAAATCGATGTGAGCGCCCTTCGCCGTCGCCTTGGCATGACTCAAGCGGAGTTCGCTCGGGCCTATCGGTTCACGCTTCCGGCGCTGCGGGCGATCGAGCAAGGGCGACGCCATCCCACGGGCACGACCGCCGCGCTGATCGAGTTGATCGCCGCTGACCCCGATTATGTGCGCCGCCATCTGGCGCGCAATGCAAAGCATAGGAATGACGCCGACTTAGGCGCATAGACAGCTCGAACCTATACTGGAAATGGCTGGGGGACGTGGATTCGAACCACGATAAACGGAATCAGAATCCGTTGTCCTACCGTTAGACGATCCCCCACCGGGTCTTGGCGCCTCAAGAACACGCTTGCTGGCCCGAAGGACGCGCCTGTTAGCACGACCGAAACGATTTGGGTAGTCTTTGGCCGCGATTCGGCCCAGGACGCCTCCCGCGCTTGGCCTCGCGACTACGGCGGCGCATGATGGGGCATGGCGAACAAACCTAAAGGCAGCGCCGCGCCGAGCGGGCGGAAGCTCGCGGTGCGGGTCAAGACCGCGAAATCGCGCGAGCTGTCCTCCACGCTTTGGCTGGAGCGGCAGCTTAACGATCCCTACGTGACCGAGGCCAAGAAGCTCGGCTATCGCAGCCGCGCGGCGTTCAAGCTGGCGCAGCTCGACGATAAGCATCGGCTGCTGAAACCGGGCATGCGGATCGTCGATCTGGGCGCGGCGCCGGGCGGGTGGACGCAAGTTGCGATCGAGCGGACCAAGGCCCTGACTTCCGGCGCGCGGATCGTCGCGCTCGACATCCTGCCGTTCGACCCGCTGCCGCCGGCGGATGTGCTGCATCTCGATTTTCTCGATCCGACGGCGCCGGCGGTCTTGAAGCAGGCGCTGAATGGCGAGGCGGATCTGGTGATGAGCGACATGGCGGCGCCGACGACCGGCCATCGCGAGACGGACCATATCCGGATCATCGCTCTGGCCGAGACGGCGTATGAATTCGCGGCCGAGGTTCTGGCGCCGGGCGGCGCCTTTATCGCCAAGGTTTTTCAGGGCGGTTCGGAAAAGGATTTGCTGCTGCGCCTGAAGCAGGATTTCACGACCGTGCGCCACGTCAAGCCGCCGGCCAGCCGGGCCGGATCGGCCGAGGTTTATGTCGTGGCCCAGGGTTTCAAGAAGCCTCGGGTTGCCTGAAGCTGAAGGCGCCGGGAATAAGCGAAGCCGCGGTCGCGCCGACAACCCCATCGCCTTCGTCTCCCTCATGGGATGCACGAAAGATCACCCGCGCGTCGGGGCCGAATTCGAGGATCGCCTGACGGCAGGCGCCGCAGGGCGCGCAGATCGCCTGGTCACCCGCGGGGTCGAGCGCCACCACCGCGATCGCCGCCAGGCGCATCTCCGGTCCCTCCGCCGCCACAGCCGCGGCGATGGCGTGGCGCTCGGCGCAGCCGCCAACCGGGAAGGATGCGTTTTCGACATTGCAGCCGCTATAGGTCGCGCCGCCGACCGTCCTGAGAGCGGCGCCAACCCGAAAGGCCGAATAAGGCGCATAGGCCTTTAAGGCCG